>JAEXGX010000121.1 GCA_023450535.1 Pseudomonadota bacterium
ATCTTGGAGAATGGAGCACTGATACCATCCATCCTCTGGCTAATCATTGACGCAAACTGAAAGATGACTAAAACTGGCGGGGACGATTTCTCCGCCAGTTTTTATTATTCAGCATGATGCATGCAAAAACGGAAACTATCTTCCAACTATTCTTCAGAGGTAACTATGGATTTTCTTGATATCATTCATACCAGACGCAGTATCCGCAAATTTACTCCTGACCCTGTTTCGTGCGAAGAGCTTGAAAAAATCCTTCGCGCGGGCATGGTGTCCCCCACAGCCACGAATTCCCAAAGCTGGCGTTTCGTTGTTATTGATGAACGGGATATTCTGGATGAAATCACACGTATTCATCCTTATGCAAAACCTGCTGCCGATGCTCCGCTTGCCATTGTCGTGTGTGGAGATACGAATGCCGGACATGCCCCGGAATTCTGGCCCCAAGATGCCGCAGCAGCAACGCAAACAATGATGCTGGCTGCACGCTCCCTGGAGCTGGGGAGCCTGTGGTGCGGCATCCATCCTCATACCGAAAGGGAGGATGCCTTTATCAAGCTGCTCGATATGCCCGGCAACATACGCCCCTTTGCTTTGTTGATTATAGGACACCCTCTGCAGCCCTTCACACGAGAAGACCGTTTTGACGAAGCGAAAGTCCACCATAATCACTGGTAAAATCCCAAAATACGCCCCATTGCTTCCTCGTGTGTGGTGTGATAACAAAAAACAAAAGCCTGATCACCCTTTTTAAGGAGACTGCCATGTCGCTCTTTTCGACCATTATTTGTTGCGTCAACCTGACCGAAAACTCCCAGGATATTGTGCAATATACCAAAGATATTGCTAAAATCGAAAATTCCAAGATCCTGGTAGCTCATTCTCTGCCTTCCACCGATAACCTCCGCAACTATATTACGTCGCCGATGGTAGAAGAAGTTCTGGAAAACAGCAAAGAACGTACAAAAAAATTCCTTGAAGAGTTTGTGGCCACCAACTTCCAAGGTTTTGACGCGGAACCTGTCATGTTGAGCGGTAATCCTGCTCGCGAACTTCTTGAACTTGTCGACAAGCGCTGCGCAGATCTCGTGGTTATGGGTAGCATGTCCACCAAGGGCTTCTTCAGCTTCCTGTTCAGCCGTCCTTCCGAAAGCGTAATTGGCAACACCCGCGTGCCGGTCATGGTCATCCCGAATGACCTGAGCTTGGAATGCACTCCGCCCGAAGATTTTTAATATAATGCCGTTTATGACGACGGAATGAATCTATTACATGGCGGAGGTACTCCTCCGTGTATTTGATATCGGTCTGTGTTCGAGAAAGAATGCAGGCCGATTTTTTTAGAGCATTTTAACGTTGAAATACCTTATAGCAACTGTATATTTGACAGAACTTACACGAAAAAATAATCTGGTAATACTCTATAAACAAATTTGGTGAATTCGACGGCAACACAACAAATACGTGCAGAGCAAAATTATAGAAGAACAGACATGATTCCAAGCGACCAGTACGACGGTATCTGCGGTCACTTTTTCAGTGCGGGGAATATCCCTTACGCACGATTGGAGAACTTTCCGGACACCCACAGGGAAAATAATATTTCACACCATGCGAGCGCGGCTGGCCCTCCCTGTATACCTGTTGGGTGGCACACCGCAAGTGAATTGCGGCTACTCCAGAATGGCAGGCGGCGCGGCGCCTTTAGCCGTTGATATGAAAAACGCCTTGCGAATAAAGAGAGCAGAGATGAGTCTCGCACCTCGCCTGATTCTGGCGACTCCGTCTGTATTTCAATGCCAAAATACTCGTCCACCGCATCCAGAATGTAAAAGACATCCAGTCCATCAAAAAGACCTTCTCTCAGACCGCCCCAGAGACCTGCGGCTCTTCACCCTCGTCATCAACAAAAAAATCCACAAGGCCCTGCGTCACTTCCTGAGCGCCCAAAACCCGAAAGATGATGAGTAGCTCATACCCTCAGAAAAACTTTTGTTATATCCAGCGGACAAAATTCGACGTGGGATTCGAATTCCTCTGCCCCCGCTTCAGCCACTCCTCACCGGATATCGCAATGAGATATCTCGTCCTCACTGACCAAGAGGTTTATTTCATCCTCCTAAACGAGATTTGAGAGGTGCGAAACGGACACAAATATTTCAGTTTATATGAGGAAGATACGATATTACCGACCGGACATTGGCCGAGTTGGATACAGAAAAGGATGCAAAAAACAGGTTCCAGCACCTGCTTTGCCATAAAAAAAGGACTCAAGTTAAAACCTGAGTCCTTGATTTTTTTGCTGGTGGGCCATCGGTGACTTGAACACCGAACCAACTGATTAAGAGTCAGCTGCTCTACCAATTGAGCTAATGACCCGTTGTCGTTGTGACTTGGTTTTTCTATAAAATCCCTCCGTATCCGTCAAGAAAAATTTTGCTTTTTGCAAAAAAAAGTGTATTTTTACTCCATGAAAAAATACACTAACTCCAAGTTATTTCTTATTTTAGTGATGTGCCTCACCATATGTGCGGCACTTTCTTTTAGTAGGCATGGTTGGGCTGCTGCATCAGAAAACAGCTCTGCTCCTTACGACTTTTCTCTGTACTGGGTCGAAGTACCGGAGAGAGCGTTCGGCGAACAGGTGGAAAAGAGCGGGTATGTCAAAACAACACCGGCTCTTGTGCTGACAATGACGGCGGATAGCTCCTATCACAGTTACACCCATAATTCCCCAGGCGGTGTGTATCCTCTGAATGTCAGATTGGATCAAGCGCTTGCCGGGGCAAGCGTGGTGTATCCTCTTGGCAAAGAAACACGCGATATCTTCGAGCCGGACAAGACTGTACAAATTTATGAAGGGCGTACCCCTGTGCTGTTGCTTTTTCCCGATGAGCAACCCACCCCGGAAGCAACGCTGCATATTTCTATGCTGGCCTGCTCCGAAGAACGTTGTGTTCCTATCCGTGCAACTTTGCCTCTTCCCCCCCGCCCCAGGCAGCTCCCTGAACTTTTGACCACCCTTCCCTGGACTGAAGGAGCATGGCGGGCTGTCAGCCCTGTCCCACTCGAAGGAAGCGCTCCAGCCGTCGGGGCCAAGCGTGTAGAACTCGGAGCGACAACATCCGTTTTTTCCTCTTCCCAAGGCATATCCTCCGATCAAGATAAAGCGGATACTGTTTCCCTGTTCTCTCCCGTGTCCTCGGTTCCCGCCGCACTTCCCGTTTTCTCGCCCCGGCCTTTCACGGCATCGCTCGAGGTCACCGGGTTGGGCAAGGCCGTGCTCTTCGGCCTGCTGGCCGGGCTTATTCTGAATGTCATGCCCTGTGTCCTGCCCGTCATCACCCTGAAAATCAATGCCATGCTTCAAGGGGGGCGCGGCCCGGAAAATATGCTCCGCTTCCGCCGCCACAATCTTTGGTTTGCAGTCGGCATTCTGTTCTGGTTTGCCGTGCTGGCTCTTTTGTTCGGTCTAGCCGGGTACGCGTGGGGGCAGATTTTTCAGAACAACGCTTTCCTGCTGATCATGTTAGGCATTGTCTTTATTCTCGCGCTGACCATGTTCGATGTTTTTCATCTGCCGGTACTTGATCTGCGCGGCCATCAAGATGGCAAGACCGAAGAACGCATGCCGCGTACCAATGCCTTTCTGACCGGACTTTTAGCCACATTGCTTGCCACTCCGTGCAGCGGCCCGCTTCTGGGGGGCGTTCTCGGTTGGAGTTTAATGCAGGGGCTCCCGATACTGATCACGGTCTTCATGGCCACAGGACTCGGCATGGCCTTGCCGTACCTCGGCATGGCACTCTGGCCGAAAGCTGCCACCCTCCTGCCCCGCCCCGGCAACTGGATGTTGGTCATGGAGCGTATCCTCGGCTTTCTCTTGTTGGCTACCTGCCTGTACCTGTTGACCATCTTGCCTGCCTCCTTGCTACTGCCTGCGCTTGCCCTGCTTCTGACGCTTGCGTTCAGCGCCTGGATATGGGGAACATGGGGGGAATGCCGCGCAACAGGCCTGCGCAAGGTCCTTCTGATCGCATTGTGCACAATACTCCCTCTCGGGGTCGCATGGGCGGCTTTTTCCCCAAAAGCGGGCTCCGAGATCTCCTGGAAAATGTATTCGCCAGAGCTTTTTGCCGATCAGCTCGGCAAGCGTCCTCTGTTCGTCGAATTTACTGCGGACTGGTGCCCCACCTGCAAAGTGCTGGAGCAAACGACTCTAGCCCCCAAACATTTATTGCCGCTGGTAGAGGAAAATAATCTGCTGTTAATTCGGGTCGATCTGACCAGAGATGAACCGTCCGCCCGGGCCTTGCTCAAAGCATTGGGTAGCGCAAGCATTCCCATGCTTGCTGTCTTTCCAGAAGGAGACGCGGCGAACTCTCCCGTAATTTTACGCGATATCTACACCGTTGAACAAATGCGAGGAGCCGTAAAACAGGCCTTGCATGAGCGCCTTTAATCAGGGATGATGCGCCGACAAAGGAGTTAACATGAACCAGGTCAAAGCCGGAGCGGAATTTTTAAATCTGGGCGAGGAAGAAATCCTCGCCGCTCTCGATCGTTTTGAAGAAGCTGACGAGGACTGTGCAGATGAAGGGGAACCTGAAGATCCCATCGTCCGTGAAGTAGGCCGCTTGATCAGCGAATACACGGCCAGATTTGACGATTACTGCGCCAACTCGGAAGAAATTCCCGACGAAGTTTTCACCTATGAGCCCGAAATAGTCATCGAACGCATCGCCTATGGCATTTTCACCGATGCAGTACATGACGCTCTGCAGGAAGAGGACGACGAAGACGAATAACACGTCGAACAACCTATCAGTGAAAAACGCGCCAAGACGGTTTACTCGTAAGCCAGTATTACAAACTGGAATAGGGTAGCGATCAAGGCATACGCGTTGTTTAACCGAAAACTCCCAGCTTAGCTGGGAGTTTTCGGTTAAACAACCAGACTGATGCCCCACCTATAAAGAGAGTTTTCGCCGCCCATCGGCTTTCCCCATATCGGGGCCGCTCGCCGGGAAGACAGGAAAATCGCTCGTTGCGTTGCTGCCTGTTTCCCACGCCACTATGCGGCTAAGAGAAGTACCTTTTCAGGACAACCTCCGAACACACGGCATTCCGCTCACTCAAAGCCTCCATAAAAGTGCCGTATGAAGATGTGCCTGCCATATGACGCTTTTTACTTAACCAGCGCGCGGCAGATTTTATTTTAACTGTTGAATACAACCAGATCGTATTGCACCAATATTTTCTGCAATTCTTTCTTTCGGCCAATTCCACCATTTAATTTCAAGCAAAGAAGATATCGTTTCCTCTGAAAAACGCTTTCTGATTGGCTTGGCCGGTACTCCGCCAACAATCGTATATGGCGGTACATTTTTTGTAACCAAGGCGCGAGTTCCAATGATTGCCCCGTCGCCAACGGTAACGCCAGCCAGAATCACGGCTTCATAACCAATCCAAACATCATTTCCAATAACAATATCCCCTTTATTGTCCCATGAAGTAGCAACATCATTACGCTCAAGTCCCCATTCTTCAAAAAACAGGGGAAAGGGATATGTAGATAATGAAGCCATAGAGTGGTTTGCACTATTAAAAATAAAACGTGCGCCACAGGCTATTGAACAAAATTTTCCAATTACAAGCTTATCATGGTTGATAGGATAATGATATATTACATTATTTTTTTCAAAAAATACAGGGTCATTTACAAAATCATTATACATTGTATAATCTCCAACCGATATATTCGTGTTGGAGATTACATTTTTCAGGTAAACGGTTTGCTTATCTCCTGTGCGTGGATATATTTGATTCTCTGGAATAGACATTATACTTTACCACCTCCTTTCCTTTGTTTATTTATGTTTTGTTTTCTTCTTTACCTTGTTCCTATATGCAGAATGATTGAGTAACATTTAGCATAAACAAGTAAAAATCCATAAAAAGCGCATTTTTCATTGGCTAGAAACCATATGAATACCACTTATTTGAGAAAGGAGCGAATTCCCGTAAAAATAACCTGTGCGGCAATAGCGGCCAGTAACAGGCCCGTCAACTTTGACAACACGGCTATTCCTGTCTTGTGCAGCAGTTTTTCTACCTGCTCGGCCATAAGAAGCAGAAACATCACGCCAAGAGACGCGATAAGCAGGGAAAATGCGCCGATGAGGCGGCTTTCCAGCGTAACGGCCGAAGCCCCCATGACCATCACCGTACCAATGGATGCAGGCCCCATACACAGG
>JAEXGX010000126.1 GCA_023450535.1 Pseudomonadota bacterium
ACATTCGGGAGAAGTCATGTCGTTTCGTCTTCTTTGAGCCGCAGCAAGGACGCAAGGTTTGCGTCCTTCATGTGCCGCGGCGGGCGGACGAAACGGGCGCTCTTCCGTTTTTCTGCCCTGAAATTCCTCCCTCCTCCCGGCGCAGCAGCGTTGTCACGCTTCCCGGAGCTGTCATGGCTCAAGGGTGAAGATCGACGTATCTCTCCCGTAGAAGCGCGCTTGAGCCGAGTTCCGGCGGGCGTGTGCTTTGAGGAGGAAATATGGAGAGGAACAGAGACAGGGCGGGAATGTCCCGCAGAACATTTCTGAAAACTTCCGGAGCTGTGGCCGCCGGAGCGGCATGCGCCGCGCTGTTGCCTTTCGGCCCGTTCACGCTTGCCGAGGCCGAAGCCGTTGCCGCGCAGACAGGCGAGACAGTCGTGCCGACCTGGTGCGGCATGTGCGGACCGGCGGGCAACTGTGCGGTATACGCCTTTGTGAAGAACGGCAGGTTTACCCGCGTGGCGGGCATGAAGGAAGCTCCGCAGAACAAGGGAGGACTGTGCTGTAAGAGCCATGCCGCGCCGCAATGGGTGTATTCGTCCGACCGGTTGACCACGCCCCTCCGGCGGGCGGGCAAGCGCGGCGAAGGCAAGTTTGAACCTGTCAGTTGGGACGAGGCGCTGAAGATCGTCGCGGATACCCTGAAAAAACAAAAGGAAAAGTTCGGCCCCGAGTCCTTGGCCATCCTTTCCCCGGCCCGGCGCAACTACAGCGAATATCTCTATCGCTTTCTCATGGCCCACGGCAGTCCCAACTATGCCCACAGCGGGATCTGCGCCATGCAACTGTCGTTCTCATTTGCCTATACTGTGGGCGCGCGTCCTGCTCCGGATTACAAAAATGCCGACGTCATCCTGATTTGGGGAAAGCAGCCGGTCTATTCCGGCCCGCCCCTCGGCGCATCCTCAGCATTGCTTGAGGCTTGGCAGCGCAGGGCGCGCATCTATGCCATCAAGCCCTCGCTGGAGCCGGATGGCGGCTTTGCCACGGATTGGGTGCCTGTGCGCCCCGGCACGGACGCGGCCCTTGCCCTGGCCATGCTTCATGTGGTGACGAAGGAAGGACTCATCGACCGGGCCTTTGTGGAAACGTGGTGTTACGGTTACGACAGGCTGGCCGAACATGTGAAGCAGTACAGCCCGGCCTGGGCGGAAAAGGTCTGCGGCGTTCCCTCCGTCCAGATTGAGGAAATGGCCCGCACCTACGCCACGACCCCGAAAGCGGCCATTGATTTCGGCAACGGGCTGGAGCATGCGCCTTCCGCCTGTTCCGCCATACGTGCCGTGGCCATGCTCATGGCGATCACCGGGCATCTGGATCGCCCCGGCTGCAACGTGTTCGGCGGCCCGGCCTCGGCCATGCCCGCTCCGCGCAGTGTTCATATGAAGGATCGCTACACGCAGGAATGGGTGGATAAACTCGTGGGGCCGGAGTTTCCCCGCGCCTTTCAGCCGTTTCAGGAGGGAACTTCCTCTGCCTATCCTCGCATTTTTGAGGATGTGCTGAAGGATAAGCCCACCATTCATGCCATTATCGCCCCCGGAACCCAGCCTTCGGTCAGCACCCGCAACCCGCGCGGCGTACTCAAGGCTTTGGAGAAGGTGGATTTCTATGTGGTTATGGATACCCACCGCACGGCGGACATGGACTGGGCAGACATTGTCCTGCCCGCGCTGACTCCCTATGAAATCGATCATCCTTTTGAAGCGCGCGGCCCCTTTATTATGGCTCGCAACAAGGTGATTGAACCCATCGGGCACGGGCGTTCCATGCAGCAGATTATGCTGGATCTCGGTGTGGCCATGGGCTACGGAGCGGACTTCTGGAACGGCGACCTGCGTGCCTGCATGGACTGGCAGCTTGAACCGCTGGGTATGACGCTGGAAGATCTGCGTTCCCACCGCACGGGCATCAAGTATGAGCCGGCGGGAAAACCCGCGTTTGAAAAATACGAAAAGGTGTTTACCGGCAAAAGCTCCCGCCTGAACAAGGCGCCGTTTCTGGCACAGGGCAAGGTAGCGTTGTACAATACCCAGTTTGAGGAAGCCGGTTTTGCCCCCATGCCTCATTGGGCGGAACCTGCCGAAAGCGTGACCGGTACACCGGAATTGCTGGAAAAATTCCCCTTTATCTTGTCCGACTACCACACTTCCCGCAGTTTCTCCGCCGGGTGGCAGCGCAACGTGCCGTTCCTGCGCGAGGTGGAAAAGGAGCCGTGCCTGCACATTCATCCGGAAAGCGCAAAGGTGCGCGGCATCGCGGACGGCGACATGGTAACGCTCTCTTCGCCGCACGGGAGCCTTAAGGTCAGGGCGGAATACTACCCCGGTATCCGAAAGGATACCGTCATGTTGCTGCACGGCTGGTGGCAGGGCTGTAAGGAACTGGGCCTGTCGGACATGCCCCTGCTGGACGGCGGCGCGAACGTGAACCTGTTGTATACCCCCGATCTGGCGAAATGTTGCGACCCTCTGATCACCGCCATGGGGAGTCAGACCCTCGTCAACGTGAGCAAGGCCTAACGCCTCACAGACAACAAGGAAATGGATATGAGCACTGAATATATGATAGCCCTTGACACAGAGCGTTGTGTCGCCTGCCACGGCTGTGTCGTCGCCTGCAAGGCCTGGCGCGAACGCCCCTTGGGCGTGTACTGCCGCCGCATTGAAAGAATCTGGCAGCCGGGGGGGAGCATGCTCCGCCTGCGCCATGCCTCGGTTAATTGCCAGCATTGCGCGGAGCCTGCCTGTATGGAGGCCTGCCCGGAAAGCGCTATCAGCAAGGATGCCGACGGCATAGTGCTGGTGGATGAACAGAAGTGCGTGGGATGCCGCTCCTGTGAACTCGCCTGCGATTTTGACGTGCCTCAGTTTCCCGATGACGGGGAGGGGAAAATGGTCAAGTGCGATCTGTGCGCCGGGCGCTATGACATGGAAAAGGAAGAGCCGCCCTGTGTGGCGACCTGCCCCACGCGCGCCCTCAAGCTGGTGATGGTCAGCCCGGAAGAAAAGAAAAAATCGGAAGCTGCGTTGCTGGACTTGTTGAAATCCGGAGAATAGTGGGCTTTAGCATGGTGATAACCCGGGGCGCTGCCCCGGGCCCCGCCGGGACCGAGCCGATCTGGCAGGGAGATTATCTCCCCCGGACCCCATAATGATATCAGGGGTCATAATTTGAAGGTGCAGGACGGACTACGCGTGCTGCTCTCTGTTTCCTTAACCTCGGAAGTATTTTTGCGGCAAGGCGGTACACGCGTGAAGATGTGGCCAGCAGGCAGAGCGCGCCGCCGCAGGCCCCGCCCAGCGCCGCATGGAGCAGCGGCTGATAGTCGTGGGCCATGATATAGCCTTCCAATCCGCTGTACAGGCTGCCGTTCCAGTCGGTCAGACGTACCGGGGAGAGAATGGACATGATCCAGAGGGTGAGCAGGGCGGACAGACCGGCAAACAGCAGAAGGCCGCCGGTCAGGCGAAGAGCGCGGGCAAAAAGGGGCGGCGCGTCTACGGGGACAGCGGGCGGATTTGGAGGGTGGGGGGTATCCGGTTCTGCGGAGTCTGCGGGCGAGCCTGCGCCAGGGGCTTCGGCGGGTTCTTTTTCGTAGGCAACGGCGCTTTCCGAAGGCCCTTTGAGCAGTTCGTCAAGGCTGACGTTCAACACTTCGCGCAACTGGACAAGGCGATCGAGATCCGGAGCGGATTGGCCTGTTTCCCATTTAGTGACGGACTGGCGCGACACATCCATGCGCTGGGCCAGATCCTCCTGGGTGAGCCCCAGTTGCTTTCTGCGGCGCTGGATTTCCGCGCCCAGTCGTATCCTTCCTTCGGTCATGAGTCCTGTCATGCGTGGAGAGTAGAGGGTTCAAGGCGGGATGGCAACACGGGCGGAATGCGAAGCGTGGGGGATGATAATGCGCCGGGATCGCAGAGGGCATATCATCCTCATTGACCCCGGCCAATCCCGGTCTTGGAATTATTTCAGCTTTTCGAGCGCTTCGTCATAGAACCTGCACAGCGCTTCCATGTCTTGCTTCTGCTGAAGTTCAAGAAGTTTGGGCTGAAGCTCCTGCATGATCCCGGCGTAGCTGTTCGGATCGCTCTGCGCCTTGTTCTGCATGGCCTGGGCAAAAGCCATGGCCTTGTTCTGCGCTTCTTCGGGAGAGCAGGCGGCCATGGCGAGGGAGAAAGAGCCGAGAGAAAGGGCGGTAGCCAGAGCGAGAGAAAGGAATTTCATGACAATACCTCAAAGAGACAGGCGGGCAGTCCGGTTTTCCGCCGCTGAAGATAGACCCCGCCGGTTCGGGGAAGCACGAAACGCGCATGCTTTTTTCATAGCGGGGGAGGCGCTTGTCACGCTACCAACCGGAGGTTGCAATCAGGCAACCAACAGGTGCAATCCGCACGGCGTATGGACTGGGCGGGGTAAAGCGAAAAACGCCCGGCGGAATCTGTGCGATTCGCCGGGCGCTTTCGCGGATACTTAATGGTTTACCAAGGCTTTTGGGGCGGAAGAGCGGTTTTTCGTGCTGCCGCGACAAAACGCGGTGCCCAGTGGGGTACAGCAGGGGCGAAGAGGTGGGTATAGGAGGCGAAGACGTTGTTCTGCGGCCCTGCGATCAGGCCGTCCCGCCCCTTGCCGTCAATTTTGCCCATGCCACAGCCGGGAGAAAGCGCGAGCGCGAAATTCGGCAGGGAATCGTCCCATGCGCAGCGCGAATAGTGAAATTCATGACCACGCCACGCGCTCCCCTGGGGATGGAACGGGGTGTCCCCCGTGGTGAGAGCTTCCACATAACCCAGCCCCTGCGGGCGGGGTAAAAATTCCGTGGATACGGAGAGCAGGCCGCTCATGGGCACTTCGCGGCCATTAAGGCGCAGGGAGCGGCAGAGCAGCATGAAGCCTCCGCACTCGGCGTAGAGCGGACGGCCCGATTCCGCAAGGGCGCGGATATCGGCCAGATGGGGCGAGGCGGACAGCGCGTCCGGAAACAGCTCGGGGAAGCCCCCGCCGAGGTAGAGCCCGTCCAGAGCGGGCCAGGGAGCGGCATCCAGCAGGCTCAGTTCCACAAGTTCCGCGCCTGCATCGCGCAGGGCCTCCAGGTTTTCTTCATAATAGAACCACAGGGCGTCATCCCGTACGAAGCCGATGCGGGGCTGTATGGCTCCAGACGGAGGAGGCGTATCTGCCCCGGCTGCATCTGCCGGGAGTGCGCCCATGCCGGGAGCGGGGAGTTCCGGCGACGCGGACGCAGTATCAAGCACAGCGTCAAGATTGATGTGTTCCGCGACGTATGCGGCGAGAAAGTCCAGAATTCTTTCGCGTTCCGCCCGGATATGCGGATCGCGGGACGCCGGGGACAGTTCCAGCCCCATGTGGCGTTCCGGCAGGGGGTTTTCCGGCAGGCGGGGCAGTTCGCCGAGTACGGGGATATTGGTATAATATTCCACGGCCTGCCGGACCTGAACGGCGTGGCGAGGGTTGCCCACATTGTTCAGCACGACTCCGGCAAACCTGAGCGCAGGAACAAAAGATACGACCCCGGCCACAACGGCGGCGGCGGTGCGGGTCATCTTGGTGCAGTTGAGGGCCAGGATCACGGGAGCGTCCAGCGCCAGCGCCACCTGTGCGGTGGAACAGGAGCCGTGCACGTCCCGCCCGTCGTACAGGCCCCGGTTGCCTTCAATAATCGCCAGGTCCGGATTTGCGCCGTCCGGGGAAAAGCGGACAGCGGCCCGGGCCAATGCGGCGGGCAAGTCCTGGGCGGGGAGGAAATAAGGGTCAAGATTCGCGGCAGGGCGTCCGGCGGCCAGAGCCAGCCATGCGGCGTCGATGTAGTCCGGCCCTTTTTTGGCGGGTTGAACACGGCGCCCCCGCTGCCGGAAGGCGCGGGTCAGGCCGAGAGAAAGCAGGGTTTTACCGCTGCCGCCGGAAAGGCCGGATATGACGAGACGGGGAAGGTGCATGGCGAAGAAATACGGCGAAGCGGGGAAAACCGCAACCATCGGGCAGGTGCGCCCGGCTCTCTCTCTCTCTCTCTCTCTCTCTCTCTCTCTCATGCTCTTGTCCCCGGTACGTGCACGCGCTAGGTTGAGCCTCCACGCGAAACATGGTTATGTCAACAGCGCGCTTATTTCCAGAGGAGGAATACAATGTTGCAATATCCGGCAATCATGGGCCTTCTGGCAGGGCTTGTCACCTGGGGCTTTACGTCTTTGGGAGCGGCTGCGGTTTTTTCGCCGCGCGAATTTTCCCGGCGTACCCTGGATATCATGCTCGGGGTTGCAGCCGGGGTGATGCTGGCGGCCTCGTTTTGGTCTTTGCTCGAGCCTGCGCTGGAAATGGCCCGGCCCGGCTGGGGCGTATGGTGTTTTGTGCCGGTCGCTCTCGGTTTTCTCGGCGGGGCGGTCGTGTTGCGCCTTCTGGATATTTTGTTGCCGCACCTGCACCCTCTGGAAGGTTTTGCGGAGGGCACTCCCACGCACCTGCCGCGCAGTGTGCTGCTGGTGCTGGCCATTACCCTGCACAATATCCCCGAAGGGCTGGCCGTGGGCGTGGCCTTCGGCGCGGCGACCGCTGCGCCGGAGCTGGGCTTTGCCGGGGCGGTTACACTGATGCTCGGCATTGGTTTACAGAATTTACCCGAGGGTATGGCGGTTTCCGTACCGCTGCTGCGTGAGGGGCTTTCCCGCCGCAAAGCCTTTTTTTACGGGCAGTTGTCCGGGGTAGTGGAACCGATCGCGGCGGTGATCGGGGCTGCAGCGGCCTCGGTTGCCGCGCCGGTTCTGCCCTGGGCGCTGGCGTTTGCCGCCGGGGCAATGGTGTTTGTGGTGGTGGAAGAGGTGGTGCCGGAGGCGCAGGCTTCGGGCAATGGGGATGCCGCGACTATGGGGGTTATGTTGGGTTTTGTGCTTATGATGTGCCTTGACGTCGCGTTTGGGTAGTGGCTGGCTGTTTGGAGCGGAGCATTGCTGAAAGGTGTGCGCGGAAACAGCCGGAACGCTCCGGCTTATTTCTCGCTACATTTTTCAGCTCGCCCTTCGCAAGGAGGCGGCCTGCGCCGCGCTCTTTGCGAACGTTTAAAGGAAAAACGGTCTCCGGGGGCCAGATGGCGCACGGTAAATGATAATCTGGCAATTTTTCCTGTGTAATCTCGCTTTCAGAAAAAATACTTATGAATCGCCTGGCTTGTTTTCGTGCCATGCCTATTAAAAAGTTTTGAAAGGGAAGGGGGCGCGGGGGAAGGGAGGACTTTTTCAAAAGTCCTCCCTTCCTAAAATGATGACAAACCCCGCTTCGCGGAGTTTGCGCCGTCTAAGCCGCAGAACGGCTTGACGGAAAGGCACAAAAATCAGTCGCTTACGGCGCGGCAAAGCCGCGACCTGCTCCTGATTTTTGAGGCTGCTAATTTTTTCAGCAGCCTTCCCCCGCTCTGTCCCTATCTTAATACCAGAATAGCCGCGCCGGTGCAGGCGATAACGGAGCCGATGATGGAATCGCGGCGGGGCACACGACGTTCCATGATGCCCATGATGATCAGCAGGGCGATGGGCTCCAGGCCGATGAGCATGGACGCCACGGCGGCGGGCAGAAAGTCGATGGCAAGGCAGGACAGCCAGATGCCGCCTGCCGGGCCGAACAGACAGCCGGGCGGAACGAGTCTGAAGACTTCGGGATGTTCACGCATGGCGGAGAGGGTGGGGCGGATAGTGCCGCGCAGGGCGGTAATGAGGATGATGCCAATCATGGAGACGCTGTTGCGGTACAACGCCAGAGAGAGCGCTTCCATGCCCTCGGAGAGGGCCTGTTTGGAGAAAATCATGCCCACGGCCAGCATCAGAGCGGAGAACAGGCACAGGGCGATGCCCTGCGTACGTGCGCGTCCGTTGCTCGGGGGATTATGCGAATCTCCCCGTTCAGAGGCGACAACGAGGATAACCCCGGCTGTGGCGATGGTAATGCCGAGCGCGCCTTGCAGGCCGATGTGTTCGTCGAGGAAAACCGCGCCGATGAGCGCGGTGAAGGCGGCGGAAAGCGAAAGGCAGACCTGTGCGGGGCGCAGGCCGAGGCGCAAGGCTCCGGCGTAGAGGCAGGCGTCGCCTACCAGAATGCCGGTGAGGCCGGAGGCTGTGGCCAGCCAGAGAAAATGGGAAGAGGTCAACAGCGGGACACCGGAGAGCAGGCAGGCCGCGCCCAGGGCGACGGCGGCAAAGGGTTGCCGCAGAAGAAGCACACCCTGAACGCCGATGCGGCGGGCAATGGCGGTGTGAATGATGCCTGCGGTGGCCCAGGAAAAGGCGGTGCCCAGAGCGAAAAGAATGCCGAGTTCTGTACTGCCGTGCATGGTGAGGAAGGGTTTTGCGTCGGGCGGAATGCTCGGCGGGCGGAGCATGCCAGAAGCATCGGCAGTCGTCCAG
>JAEXGX010000155.1 GCA_023450535.1 Pseudomonadota bacterium
TGGGGGGCGGGGGGCTCAAACTTTTCAAAACGTTCCCCGCCCCTTCCCCTGTATTCTTTTACTCTTACTTCCGCCCCGCGATAACGGCCAGGGCGTTGACCGTGGCGGCGGCGAGAGGGGAGCCTCCCTTGCGTCCGCGCAGCACGAGGCTGGGGCGTCCGCTGTGCACCAGCAGTTCCTTGGATTCGGCGGCGTTTACAAAGCCCACGGGCATGCCGATGATCAGGGCGGGTTGGGGCAGGCCTTCATCCAGCAGTTCCAGCAGTGTGAGCAATGCGGTGGGGGCGTTGCCAATGGCGACAATACTGCCGGAAAGAGTATCTCCGGCCAGAAGCATGGCGGCACGGGCGCGGGTGATGTTGTCGGCCCGAGCCTTGTCCGCTACGCCGGGCAGGTCGAGCAGACATTGCACGGAACTGTTCAGGGGGGCAAGCCGACGAGCGGGAATGCCGGAACAGGCCATGCGGGTGTCGGTGAAAATGGTGCAGCCGCGCCGCAGAGCTTGCATGCCGCAGCATACGGCCTCATCCGGCAGATAGAGATCGCCGGGAAGGGAGATATCGCCGCTGGTATGCACCAGCCGCCGGGCAACTTCCCAGGCGTAGCCGGTAAAGGGGCGCGGTTCGGGAATTTCTCCGTCAATAATAGCGAAAGAGCGCGCTTCAATATCATCCGGCGGGATCAGTGCGGCGGCCTGTTGAACATCAGTGACAAGCGGACTGGCAGGACTGGTCATGGCGTATCCTTTTCAGGGGCAGCAGCTGGAGACAAAGCTCCGCGCGGCATCAGGGTGGGAAAGCAGTGACAGATGGACATAGGAACCCGAGACGCATCCGAGAGACGCTCCCTCAGACTCCGGGCATGGGACAGACAGGGCGGACGCGGCAGGAATGCGCAGTTCCCAGAGAGGTGGAATCTCAGCAGATTTTTCGAGCACGCGCGAATAGTGAAATTCGTGTCCCCGTACCGTCAGATCTTTCCAGGGGCCGGACAGTCCCCGTGCCTCCCGGTAGCCCAGAGCGGCGCGGCGAGTCTCCATACGAGCGCGCAGCGGCAGGCAACCGCACAGGGGAAAGGTTTTTCCGTCTTTTTCCAGTTCGTTCATGAGATAGAGAAAACCGCCGCATTCACCGTAAACCGTGTGCTCTTTGGCAAAAAAGCGGATCGCTTCGCGCATGGAAACGTTGGCGGAAAGACGTTCGGCGTGCAGTTCGGGGTAGCCGCCCGGCAGAATAAGTCCGCGCGAATCGGGGGGAAGACCCGTATCGTGCAACGGAGAAAAAGGAACAAGTTCTGCGCCTGCCTCTTCCAGAAGAATGCTGGTTTCCGGGTACCAGAAGCTGAACGCTTCGTCACGCGCAAGGGCGATGCGCACCGTTTTTCCACGTTCCTGCATTGCACCGGCCCGCGTTGTGCGGGAAGAAAAAAACGCATCCCTGGAGGGAGGAAAAAGCGGTGCAAGATCGCGCAGACGAGTCAGCAGGGCGTCAAGATCAATGTGGGTTTCGGCCAGATCTGCCAATCTGGTAAAAAGCTTTGAGGCTTTGGCATCTTGGCCAAATTCTACGGCCTGGGCCAGGCCAAGATGACGCGAGGGCAGGGCGATGTTTTCCGCGCGGGGCAGTACCCCGAAAAGGGGAATGTCCGGGCAGAACTCCGCAAAAGCTGAGCGTAGAAATGCCTCGTGCCGCTCGCTTCCGGACATGACGCAAAGAGCGCCGGCTATGGCGAGGCCGGGGCGCAGGCAGGCCAGTCCTCTGGCCACGGCGGCGGCGCTGGCGGACATGCCCCGGGCGTCGATGACCAGCAGCAGGGGAACATGAAGTTCAAGCGCCACGTCCGCAGTGGAGGCTGCAACGCCCGGAAGCCCGTCGTACAGTCCCATCGCACCCTCAATAATGGCAATATCGGGGGCGGAATACGCAGTCCCGTTTTCTGCGTGAGGTCGGGGATGAAGAAAAAATTGGCGCGCGGCGTTGCCGGGAAAATCCTTCCAGGCCTGCATCCAGGGGTCGAGATTGCGGGAAGCAACACCGCATACGGCAGTATGCCAGCCTGGATCGATGAAATCCGGGCCGGTCTTGAACGGATGGACGGAAAGCCCTCGTTTTCGATATGCGGCCATCAGCGCAAGCGAAACGGTGGTCTTGCCGCAACCGCTTCCCGCACCGGAGATCAGCACGGAAGGAAGGCGTGGCGCAACGCAGGAATCTGTCATGGCTGGAGCTGATCAGGTATTGCGGTGGCGCAGCGATTCCGCCAGCAGGGCCGGATCCTCGCTGGGGCGGGCCTGAGCGTTCAGTTCTTGTGAGCCGCCGGTGCAGACGAAATGGCCGTCTTGCAGTTCGGTGTAACCTGCGGAGATGACTTTACCGTAGGGCAACTGATCGCGCATATCTCCATGATCCACACGCCGGGGGAAGAGAAAGCACACCGGCTGACCGGAAAAATCTTCAAGAATGAGGTATTTCATCAAAAATTCCTTTGAGGTTTGAAGCCTCACCCTTCAGGGAGGGCAAACCGCAGGAATGCAG
>JAEXGX010000381.1 GCA_023450535.1 Pseudomonadota bacterium
ATTCAATGCGGTCAACGATGCGTTGTTGCTCGTCGAGAGGGGGGAGGGGAAAAGGGAAATTTTCAATATCATTTTTGCGAATGGAAGGGGAATTATCACCTTTCATAAATTTATTTAATCCCAGTACGACATAATCACTGGTCATAAGCCAGTACAAAAAACGAGAATTGACGTTCTTAAGGGGACTGCATATGTAAAACCCGGTAGAAGCAATGCAATTTGAAATATCTTCATCTATATAAGCAATATTTCTAAGGTATGGCCTAACAAGAGAGAATATAGTATCTCCTTCATGCAGTTTTCTAGATGCTCTGCTAGGGGCCTGACTTACTGGAGTCTTTTTAGGTGAGATGACTTTTTGCTGTTTATTGTCAACAGCATCAATATCTATATAGTAAAAAAAGTTGCCTGTGGGGTTTTCCGTTTCCTGTGGCTTCCAAAGAGAATTTCCCCTCACCCACTTCCAACCTTCCGGCAGGGGGTACGGCTGCTCCTCCACGGGAATCTCGACTACGTTATCCGGCGTCAGCAGGGAACTTTGCGCCTTGTCGGCGTTCTTGCGCGGGCGGGCCATCAGTTCGCCTCCCTGCCGGTCAGACCTTGCAGTTCCCGAACAACGCTTTTCATAAGATCCACCGCCTCTTCAAGCTGAGCGATGCATGCCTCGCCGCTTTCGATGGGGTCGGGCAGGTCGTCATAATCCAACAGTGATTCATCCCGGATCAGGCCAAGGTCAAGGCTATCGGCTTTTGTCTTTATCTCCTCGCGGATGAAGACACTCCAGCGTTCATCCCGCACGGCGCGGCGGTCTTCGGCCGCATAAGCGGCCTCAAAGTTTGCGAAATGCTCTTTCTTGAGCGGAGTGTTTTTGCCGAATGAGGGCATGTTGGTGCGCAGGTCGTAGAACCACACCTCTTTGGTATTACCCTTGTCGCTCTGGCCGCGTGCAAAAAACAGCACGTTGGTTTTGACGCCCTGGGCGTAGAAAATACCCGTGGGCAGGCGCAACACCGTGTGCAGGTCGCATTTGTCCATGAGGTCGGCGCGGATGCGGCCGCCGTCGCCGTCGGCAAAGAGCACGTTATCCGGCAGAACCACGGCGGCCCGGCCGCCACGTTTGAGGCTGCGGTAAATATGCTGCAAAAAATTCAACTGCTTGTTGCTGGTGGTAAAAGCAAAGTCGTCACGGGTGGCTCGCTCGCCGCCCTTCTTTGTGCCAAAGGGAGGATTGGTCAGCACCAAGTCATAGCCTTTCATGGCCTTGCCCGCAGTGGAGAGCGTGTCGGCAAGCAGAATTTCCCCTTCAATGCCGTGCAGCATGGCGTTCATCAGGGCTAGGCGGTGCGTATCATGCACCAGCTCGCAGCCGGTAAAGGCCTTCTGTTTCTGAAAGGCCGCCTGATCCTCGTCCAGGTCAAAATAATCGTCGGTATGATCCTTCAGGTAACGGTCGGCGGCGATCATAAAGCCAAAGGTGCCGCAGGCCGGATCGTTGCACAGTTCGCCGACCTGGGGGTTCATGAGGCGCACCATCACATCAATGAGCACGCGCGGCGTGAAATACTGGCCTGCGCCGGATTTCTTCTCATTGGCGTTCTTTTCCAGAAGACCTTCATACAGGTTGCCCAGCCCCTCTTCCTGTGCGGAATACCAATCCAAAGCATTGATGCTGGAGATGATCTTTTCCAAATTCTTGGGTTCGTCGATGTTGGATACCGCTCCCTGATAGATCTCCCGTACCCGCCCCGTGCCGTTTTCGCTCAGCCCGGCCAGCACCTGCTTATAAACGTGTTTCAGCTCAATGCCGCTTCTGGCGGCCAGCACGTCCCAGCGGCAGGTTTCGGGAATGGCCGCTTCCGTGCCGGTTTCCTTGGCCATTTTCAGGAACAGAATATAGGTCAGTTCAGTCACATACTGATGATAGGTGATGCCGTCATCCCGCAGGACATTGCAGAGGTTCCAGAGTTTGGCGACAATTTCCTGTGTCATCATGCGGCAAGGCCCCCGTCGTCATACAGATAGGTGTTCAATTCGGTCACGATATTTTCCAACTGGTTACGGAAGAGTTTGTTCAGCGCGGCAAAGCCGCCCTTGTCCCGGAAGATGACGCTTTCGTCAAAGGTGTGTACCGAGAGGACGGATTCATTGAGCAGATATTTTTCCATGCGGTCGATCCATTTCTCTTCGACTCGGGAAAAACTGTGCGCCTGCTTCAGCCGGGACACGGCGCGGCGGATGCGCTCCTCGTGTCCCAGAAGTTCGGCATTGATGCCGTAACGGCGGATGAAACTGATGATATCGGCAGCGATATCCTTATTGCTCATCTGCGAAAGCGCGGAGTTGAGCTGCCGAACGGTAAAGCCTTCCCGTCCCAGGGCCAGACGCAGGCTCTTGAGGCTTGCGCGGCTGAGGTCGGCCGGGCGGGTGCAAATGATGTTGAGGGCAGCCACATCGTTGCGCTGTTCCCGCACAAAGCGGGCAAAGGATTCCAGATAGTCGCCGGGGCGAAGATTCTCCTTGCCGTAACCCCGCGTATGGCTGGTGAGCGCATCCGGCGTATCGGAAAGAACGACGGGGCGTCGGCCCGCAGCGCCTTCTTCACTTTGGATGAGCTCAAACAAATCGCGTTTGGACAGCAACAGTGCCTTTGCCTCACGCGGGCGCAAATCCTGCACGCGCTCAATGAGGGCATCGGGAGTATCTCCGGCCATATCGGCAAAGTGCTGCCTGAGTTCATCTGTCATAGAGCGTTTGCGGCGTTGCAGCTTGGCAATAATCTGGTTGATCTGGTTCAGGATTTGCGGTGGCTCCTCCATTGTCTCCAGACCGTCCAGAAGCTGGGAGAAGGTGGCCGCGGGATTGCTGACCACCGGTTTCATGGTAGTCAGCGGCTCAAGGACTGTATACAGGCCCACGGCATCGTACACTTCAAAATGGTTTTTCCCGATGTCCGGGCACAGTCTGGTAGCGCGGCCCAGCATCTGCTCAAACAGAATGCGGGATTTCACCCGGCGTAGGAAGACAAGACGGGTGATTTCGGGCACGTCAATGCCGGTGGTGAGCAGGTCCACCGTTACTACGATGCTGGGGAGGCTTTCACTCTTGAAGCGGCGTATGGCCGCATCAATATTCTTGCGGTTGCCGATGCTGCCGGTGATCTTCATGACGGCATCGGTATCCACCAGCTCTGCGGCGTAGATCTCCTTGAGGATGCGGACGATCATATCCGCATGATGGTCATTGACGGCATAAATGAGGGTCTTGCCGGAGGAAGCATCTTCGGGATCAATGTCTTTGGCTATTTCCCGCAGAATCTCGCGGTTGAAGTTCTCATTGATCACGGTCTTGTTGAAGTCGTCCACGTCAAAGTCAAGTTCATCTTCCAGCAGTTCGCTGTTGGTGACTTCGCCGGTAAGCGGATCATAGACGGCCACTGTATCGCCGGTTTTGTAGTGAATGCCCTGCTCACTGAGAGTCGTGCTGAGCTGGTGCGGCGCGTCATGGTCCACCAGGAATCCGTCAATGACCGCCTCCCGGTAGGAGTAGCTGAACACGGGCGATCCGAAAATCTTCGTGGTCTGGAGCGCGGGCGTGGCCGTCAGAGCGATTTTGACCGCCTGAAAATAGTCGATGACCTCTCGGTATTTGCTCTGGTAGTCGCGCTGATCGCGGTACAACCGCTCGTCGTCGGTCATTTCCCGGTCCAGAATATAACCTCGGTGCGCTTCATCCACGATGATCAGATCATAGTCGGTGACTGACGGCATGGACTCGCTGCCTTCACTGTACAGAATACGTTTGACCATGCCTTGCACGGTGGCGACGTGGACGCGGGTTTCCTTGTCGATTCTTTTATCCGTCAGCCCGTTGATGGCGTAAATGTCGTCCAGGGGATGCAGTTCCTCCAACTTCACATCTTTGAATACGTCCAGAGCCTGCGTGCCCAGGGCATTACGATCCACAAGGAACAGGATGCGGCGGAAGCGTCCGCTTTTCAAAAAGCGGTACATCATCCCCAGCACTGTCCGGGTTTTGCCTGTACCCGTAGCCATAGCCAGCAGAACCGTTTGCGCGCCGTTTTTCACGGCCCGCTCGGCCGCCTCGATCGCGCGGAGCTGGTACTCACGCAAATTGAGACCGTTTTTATCGCTAAGAAAGTCGGCGGACATGGCTTCAAGGCGTCGGTTGCCTTGGGCAATGTCGCGCTCCAGAAGCTCTTCCAGACCGGTAGGACTCATCCAGCCGTGCAGGGCCTGGGGCGCATTGGAAGCATTCCGCACGTCCTGAAACCAGATGCCGGACTTTTCCTCGTATTGCCGGATATAGGGTCTGCCGTTGGCGGCAAAGAGAAAGGGCACGCGAAAGCCGCGCCACTCGCCTATGGTGTGGGCCTGGTGCTCTTTGCGGATATGGCGGGCGTAGTCCTTGCACTGATGATCGAGCACAGCGGGAATGTCCTTGTGCCCGGCCTTGGCTTCGATGATGCCCACCAGCCGCGTACCCGCAAACAAGGCGTAGTCGGCAAAGCCCCTGTTGCCTACAGAGGAGTCCGTGGGCCATTCCGCTATGGCCAGATTTCGTCCGGCTTGCGGCCGCGTGCCGAGGGAATGGCGTAAGGTTTCGGAATCGGCCTCCCAGCCTACTTTTCTGAGCTGTTCGTCAATGAGGTAACGGGTTTCGGCCTCAGACACATGACGTTTGCCTGCGGCAACGGCGGCGCGTTTGCGGCGGATGTCTTCCGGCACGGCAGATGCCTGCGCGGCGCGGGAAACAGCCTGATCAGCCAGGATGTTTTCGTGCTCGGCTTTCTCTTTTGATTCGGATGGAGACGGCCCGGAGGCTTCGGCATCTTGAGGCGCGACAAAATCCTGTTGCCGGTAGGATTCATCGCCGTAGGTTTGAAAAAACCACCCGCACAGGCTGTGCGTGATCTGTAAAAAGTAGAGAATTTTTTCTTCGGGAAGTTTCACCCCTTCGTGGGCTGCCTTGTTGCGAACCCGGCGCATCAGGTGAAAGGCGGTGGCGACATCCGCAGGAAGCACCTCACGCCGCTGGAGAATGTCGATGCGCTCCACCGCGTCGCAGTGGTCGGGCTGGGTGATGTCGTCCAGGGCGAACATGACCCGGATCATGCCTTCGCACAGCAAGCCCGCCTTCATCAGGCAGGACTGCGGGTCCGAACGCAGATAGCGTTCGGCCAGCATGCCGAGTTCCCCCAGCTCCGGGAATTTTTCGTGCAGAAACGCAAAGTTGGACACCATGTTCTATCTCCAAAAAAACAGATATCATTTATCTCGTAAGCAATATCCAGCCTCTCTGCCGGAAAAGTTTCAGGAATTTATGGAGTCGGTCTCCGGCGCATACGGAGGCTGCCCGACAGAAAAAAACCAGTGACATTCTATACCTTGTCCGACCAAAAGGCAAAATCATGCGCTATCCTGAATCCATTTCTGCCCGCGCCAAGCCGGTTTCGGCGTGTCTGCCGTCGGCCTGCTGATCCGGTCGGAGTCTTGCTCTGCGTCTTTGGACATGCGTCGGGAGCGGCAAAAGGGACTTTGCGGGTACAGCCGCTTGCAGTGAGGGCCGGTCGTTTCACCGACCCGTTTTCATCTGTCGCCGGTTGTGCGGTTTTCAACCTTATCCTTTTACCTACAGAGCATTGATATCCGTATCCGGTTTTACAAATCCGCCGCTGTACCTCTCCGGCTCCCGGTCGTCCGGCGTCGGCAGCGGCGTTGCCGTCGCGTCCGGTTGAGGGCGCGGGGGTGTGTCTCTCTTTTGGGTTCTCCGTCCTTCCCGCTGCCGTCTGGCTTCGGTCAGATACTTAGTCAAGGTTTGGGGCTTCACCTCAATTCCTTTTTCGTGCAACTTTTCGACGATTTCCTGTGTGTCGAAACCGCGCTTCTTCATTCGCTCCAGCGTCGGGGCCAAAGTGAAAATAGCCTGCTTCACGGTGATGGCACGGTTTCCGTCCAGCGTGACGGTGGCGGACTTGAGTTTGGCGAACTCCTGTCGAATTTCCTTCAGTTGGCTGATGGTGATGCTCATGATCTTTTCTCCTGTGGGTGGCGGGGGATGTCCCTGGTTTTGTCTTTTGCCTTTGGCGGTCAAGCGGCACGCTTGCCCACTGGTTTTCGTCAGAAAACCATAGTGGGCCTATGGCTCACCTTTGAGCCGAGACTCCCGGCGGACGGTCAGCGCATTCTCATGCCACGGACAGGCGGAGCCTGATGACGTTCCTTTTCTCGCGCTTCCTGATCATGCCGTTGCCGTTCCTCTTCTTGACAGCGCTGGAGCTGCTCAGCCCGCTTGCGCTCCACAAAGTCGAGATGTTGCGGCCGGATTTCCGGCTGAAGCAAAAATTCCCGATACCCTGCCATAATCGCTTTCATTTTTTTCAACTGTGCCTTCAGTTCCTCTCTTTCCGCACAGCCTTGCTTCCTGTGAACCGCATATTCCGTTTCAAGCTGCGTCTGTTTTTTGCGTAACGCATCCACTTCCCGTTGCAGGCATTCCTTCTGCTCCTGAACGAGGTGCTTGACGGCAAGCGCCTTTTTCAGCTCGGCAATGATGAAGGACGCTTTTTTCAGCACGGATTGGTAGTTGAAAAGGGAGGCCTTCGGGAGAACAGAATCTTCCCGAAGAACCTTTTCTGCTTCCTTGGCCTGCCGCTTGTACTCTTCAACGCTTTTTTTCAGTTTTTCTTCACGCTGTTCCAAATCGTTAATGATTTTCCGGGAATTTTGAGCAATCTCTTGGGATTCCAGAATCAGGCTGTTCAGGGCTTCCTGTTGCTGCTTGAACTCCCGCGTATCCAGATGCTTTTTCGCTGAACCCGGTTTCTGCTCGACGCCGCGCTGAATGTCGAAGCCACGGTTTTGCAGATAAATAGGCAATTCGGTTTGCAACTTTTTCAGACTGGCGCGGGTATAGATGCTGTTGGCGCTGAGCCGTCCGTCCGGCGTCACCGGCACATGGAGAAAGTGCATGTGCGGCGTTTTTTCATCCATGTGAACCATTGCGGAGATGATGTTTTCTCTGCCGACAAAGTCGGTCAGAAAGGCTGCGCTCTCCTCGAAAAACCGTCTGGTTTCCGCCTTGCCGATTCGTGTAAAGAACGACTTGTCTGAACTGATAATCAGGCCGCACAGATGCACGGCGTCCTTGCGCACAGCCTTGACCATGAGCAGATCGTCAATGCGATTTTGAATGGTCTGCGCGTAGTTGTCTGAGGCGAATTCGTGGAGATCGTAGTTGCCGGTGCTTCGACTGTAGTCGATGTCGGGGTTGGAATGGCTTTCACGCTCACGCCGATTGTGCGACTGGATGCCGCGAATGGCGTCTTTCTTGAATTTGTCCATATGCAAAACGAGGAGTGACATTGTTTTCTCCTTCATTGTTTTTGCGGGGGCGACGTGGGCACAGGGGCGAAGCAAGGGATGACGAGAAGAAAACGCGCCCACCTTTTTTCCGTGCCCACTTTTGATTTTTTCATAGGTGGGCGTAATAAACAGACGCCGCATGGGCATTTGCCCACCTGCCCACCATGCCCACGCGATTTTGGGATACTGTTATGACGGTTCATCATCGTTGCCGCCTTCATCGGGCAAAACCAGCACATAGGCCCTGACTCTGCCCATGCCGGGCAGTTCACGTTTTGTCGTGTTCTTGTCGTCGCTTAGGTGCAGCCATCCCGCGTTGCGGAGAACCGCCGCCGCGCGTCGGGGCGAGAAACCTTTGATGCTCTCGGCCCTGAATGATTCCGGCAATACGATATATTCGGTGACGCCCCGGACGTTACGTCTGAATCCCACGCGGTTGGGGCAGGTGGACATTTGGGTGTCCAGATCCTGAAAGCGGCTTGCCCCGTGCTGTTCGATGAACAGGCGCACGGCGGCGAGAATGGCGGCGTCCTCGGATGCGCCGCTTCCACCGCGAGCGGCCAGCCAGTCCTGAAAACAGGTTTCGGCGCAGGCAATGGCCTCAAATTCCTGCGGCAGAATGCCGAATTGCACGGCCAATCCTCCGGCCAGCCCGCAGAGCGCGAAACGTTGGGCCACACGCCGCACCTGTCCATCCGCACTGGCAGGCACAAGATGATTGACCGTGTTGGCAAGAGCCGGTTGCAATTCGGCCAGAACCATCTTCATGGTGTCGGATTCGGTTAATTGGTGCAGGAAGGCGCGGCCCGCGTGGCCGTAATGGATGGCAGTCAATTCTTTGAGGCGGTTGACCACGGCTCCGGCATGAGGGAAACCGTGCAACTCGGTGAGCATGGCCGTGTCCACGGGCAGTCCCACAAAGCGGACTTCCTGTCCGCCTCTGGATTTCAGCCCGTTTTCGGCCAGCTTGTCGGCAAGGCCGAGTTCTCCGCTGGAGAGAAAGAGCAGACGCCAGGAATGGGATTTGCGAAGATGTCCCTAGCGGCTGGAGCGGCCCTTGCCCTGTCCGTTGGCCAACATGTAGGCGCATTCGGCCAGAACTTTGCCGTTGACCTGTCCGACTTCATCCAGAATCAATGCATTGTCGTTGTGCAGGACAGCGATATTCTCAAGACCGTTGTCCGTGGCGCGCCAGCTTCGGACGTGTTCCGGCCCGCCCCAGACCGATGCCGCTATCTGCAAGGCTGTCGTCTTGCCCGATGACGAACCGCCTTCAAAACTGAAACCGCCGCCTTCCAGACCGGTCAGACGCAGCAACGGCCCGGCAAACGCCGCGCACAGGGCAAAACTCAGGCGCGAATTGCCGACGGCAAGCACGGCGACTTCCCGCCAACCTTCTAGGGTTCCGGCGGTGCGGTACAGATCGCCGTGATGCGCGGATTGCAGAACCACGCTCTCGCCGGAGGTATCGCCATACACGGTATCCGGCAGGATATACGCGGCATTGCCCCAGCCAGT
>JAEXGX010000227.1 GCA_023450535.1 Pseudomonadota bacterium
TTCTTGCGTGGGAAAGTAGGTCGACGCCAAGGTTTTTTTCGGAGCCCCTGATAAGTTTCTTATCAGGGGCTTCTGCTTTTAAACACCCTTCACCGGACTCCCGCTCTCCTCAACAGGAATGATTCCCTGACTGAGGGGATTCGTGTGCTCTCCCTTTATCCTTCCCCCTCCCGAGAAACCCTTCCCCTGAACTGACGAACAGGCCGTCGCCTCTCTTCCTGTCCTGTTTTCCCGCGCTCCCCGTCCTGCCTCCACTCGCTTGCCGTACGGGGACATTTGGAGGAAATACTGCACCAGCGTCAAATCCGCCAATAAAGCGTCTGCTTATAATTCAGGCAACGCTGGCATAGGCAAAGCCTATAAGAGTAAAAAAGGAGAAGACAGTGCAAAGCAAAACTTTTTTTGTCCGAAGCGGTCTGTAGGAAATCCTGCGCATGGTGCCGAGAACACTCAATAGTGAAAGAATTTCCTGATAAGCCAGTATCGTTTGCATCTTATGTCCAAATTTTTTCAAAACAAGAAAGCTTTCTCCTGCAATCCTCAAATCAAAGGATTCCATAACCCATACGCTGGTACGCATGGCGGAGATGTTTAATAATTTGTCATTTAAAGGAATCCGTTCAAAGCGTGACAATAAATTTGCTTCAACCTGTATGCTGTTTTCCATAATTTTCACCTTCAGGTGAAGTGGAAAAGCATTTTTGTCGACTTTTCCGCAGATAGATACAAAAGCTTCGGTGAAAGTGTTTTTATAAAAGAGATGAACCCAGATCCAAAGGAAAATGCAATTTCGCATGCCTCCTGTTATTTTCTATCTGCATGATGGGAAATATTTCTCTTTTTTAATAAAGCTTGTGCATAAAGATATCAGAACGGCACAATATGTTTCATGCTTGGATTATTCTAGAAGGTCTGATTAATTTATTATGTATCTCGTTTTGTCTGAAAGGGGCAATAACTTATGGTGTAATCTGCAGTTTGTACAGTTTACCGTGTGCGGAAACAAGAAGCCGGAGCAGCCGTAATCATTTGCGGCTGTTCCGGCTTCTTGTCGAGTTTCGCTCCGCTCGGCATGGCGCATAAGGGGGTGGAGGGGCAGCAATGTTTTTACATTCGGAAAGTTCGGAAAAGATGTGGGAAGAAAAGACTCAGACCCTGCGGGAGAGCAGCCAACAGATGAGCATCACGGCTATGGCCGCAGGAACAGGCCAGGGAACGTGTTCCCACCCTTGTTCGCGGATGATGGGGCCAATGGCTGGAGCACGGAAAATCAGCCAGAGGGCGGTCAAACCGGTGGTGAGACGCAGAAACAGAATTTTTTGTGGCCGGGGGATGTTCATTTTTTTGTCCGGGCCAGCATGTCACGCAGGTGTGAGGAGCGAAGCGGAGAGGAAGTTTCGCTCCTGGGGCGGTATTTGAGTTGGGCTACAAAAATCATGCATGCGGCCATGCCCATGACTCCCTGAAGCATCAGATTACTGGGCGGCAGGGTAAGCAGCAAAAGAAGGCAGGAACCAATCAATAGGAGCAGGGACAGGATTTTTAATCTCCGGGTGCCGTATTCCCGGAGTTTGAGGCCACAGACAATGGCGGAGTATAGAATAGCCCAGAGAGCAAGATAGAAAAAAAATTCGGCTTCACCGCCTTGGGCGCGCATGTCACGCAGGATGCGCAGCAGGGCCTGTCCGGCAAAAAGCGCGGCCACAATTCCAGCGATACAGACGAGAGTATTATTGAGACGCATAGGGCTCCTCTTCGTTTTCTGTGGACATGGAGTCCATATTTTTACAAGTTTACCTGAATCAGGGGCGATGTCCATATGGCGCAAACAGGGGATCGGCCAGCCTTTTTGCGGCGGGGCAGGAATATGCCCGGCGGGCTTTAACGCGGAGCAGGAACGGCAGCCCAAGGATTCTGTTTCGGGCAGTCGGCCCGGCACCCCTGCCACCAGTCGTTCATGGTCAGAATGGCGTCAATGGTGCGGACGGTCTGACCTTTCAACAGTGCCCAGTCTGGAGCAGCCAGCTCCCCTGGGGCCGGGTCGCCCGTCAGACGATGAATAACCATGCGGGAAGGGAGCAGCGTCAGTGCCCGGGCGACCAGCAGCGCGTATTCTTCCTGTTCCATTGGGGTATAGCGGCCATCACGCCAGTCCGACTCCAAAGCGGTTCCCTTGCATACATATAAACCGTGCAGTTTGACACCTGCGACAGGAAGTTTCGCAATCCAGCGGACACTATCCAGAAATTCCTCACCGTCTTCCCCAGGAAGCCCGGCCATGAGATGAGCACAGACTTTGACCCCGTATTCCTCTGCCAGCAAAATGGCGCGTTCGGAAGCTCCGGAGTCATGCCCCCGGTGAATACGGTCCAGAGTGGCGTCGTGTCGGCTTTGTACGCCAAGTTCGAGCCAGAGTTCGGGCCAGGAGCGGCTGGCAAGAAGTTCCATCTTCTCCCGATCGAGGCAATCGGGGCGAGTGCCCACACAGGCACCTACAAGACCGGGCAGTCCTTCAAGCTCGTCCAGCAAGGAATTCAGCCGGGCGGCGGGGCCGTAGGTATTGGTAAAGGCCTGAAGGTAACCAAGGAAAAGCCGGGTATGCTTGAGGCGGTCGGATTGGGCGAAGTTGCTTCTCCAGTGGCTCCATTGCTCGCTCAACGAACCCTTGACTCCGGAACCGGAGCCGAGGGCATTGCAGAATATGCAGCCACCGCGCCCCAGCGTGCCGTCCCGGTTGGGACAGCTCGAGCCCGCGTCGAGGGGAATTTTTTGAATTTTTTCGCCATAGCGGGTGCGTAGCCACATATCAAACCCATGATAACGTACAGGGTGCTTATTATGTCGTTTCATTTTCATCCCGAAAAAGATAAATTTTGTCCGGCAAACATACGCGGAGGGGCAAGCGCGGACAAGCGAAAAGGC
Source organism: Pseudomonadota bacterium (assembly GCA_023450535.1). GTDB lineage: Bacteria > Desulfobacterota > Desulfovibrionia > Desulfovibrionales > Desulfovibrionaceae > Mailhella. The sequence continues at coordinate 2,923 of JAEXGX010000227.1, forward strand.
ATTTGTGCGTGGCCGGAAAGCATGAGACTGTGGGCTTTTGCGTCTGGAAAGAAGTTGACACTTCGGCGGGCTTGCGTCTAGAAATAACAGTTTTCAACCATTCAACGACAAGGCAGCGAGACTTTTCTCATGGCCAAATTTGTAGATTTTGTTCTGGGTATTTTTTCCAATGATCTTGCTATTGACCTGGGCACAGCCAATACCTGCGTGTACGTCCGGGGGCACGGCATCGTCTTGCGCGAGCCGTCAGTGGTAGCAGTTAAAATGGATTCCCGCGGAAACAATCAAATCCTTGCCGTCGGTTCCGAGGCAAAGCGCATGCTCGGCAAGGCTCCTGGCAATATTCAGGCCATCCGGCCCATGAAGGACGGGGTGATCGCGGATTTTGAAGTAACCGAAGCCATGCTTCGCTATTTTATTTCCAAAGTACATAATCAACGCCGTCTGGTGCGCCCGCGTATCATGATCTGCGTGCCCACCGGGATCACTCAGGTGGAAAAGCGCGCTGTTAAAGAGTCTGCGCAGAGCGCTGGAGCGCGCGAAGTGTTTCTTATTGAAGAACCCATGGCTGCTGCCATCGGAGCGAATCTGCCCATCCAGGAGCCTACTTCCAACATGGTGGTGGATATCGGCGGTGGCACGACTGAAGTTGCGGTCATTTCCCTGGCCGGCATCGTGTACTCCAAGTCTGTGCGCGTGGGCGGAGACAAGATGGATGAAGCCATCCTTCATCACATTAAAAACAAGTACAAGATGCTCATCGGCGAATCGTCTTCCGAAGCGATCAAGATGAAGATCGCTTCGGCGTATCCGCTGGACCCTGAGCAACAGATTGAGGTGAAAGGGCGTGACCTGGTGTCCGGTATTCCGCAGACCATAGTCATCACCTCGGAAGAAGTGCGCGACGCGATTTCCGAACAGGTCGGTGCCATTGTCCAGGCTGTACGTATGGCCCTGGAGCAGACTCCTCCCGAACTCGCAGCCGACATCGTGGATCGCGGTATCGTGCTCACCGGTGGAGGGGCCTTGTTGTTAGGGCTGGACCAATTGCTCCGTGAAGAAACGTCGCTGCCCATTTTTGTGGTGGATGATCCTCTTTCCACTGTGGTCATGGGGACAGGCATTGCTTTGGATAACTTGTCCACGCTTCGTGATGTTTGTATCAGCTAGAGCTTTTCAGCGGTTATTTTGTGCATGAGAGCACTTTTATTTTGAAATTGCTCATGGTGTTGAACATGGCCAGCCTTATCTCTGCTCTCTTTATCCGTAAGGTGTTTCACGCCAACGGCTAAAGGAACCGTGAAGCTGGAGTAGCCGCGATTCATTTGCGGCGTGCCATCCGACGGTGGGCCATAGGGCCGTGCCTGAAGTCCTGCGGGAGCCAGGCACGGCCAGCAGAGCAAGAGCTGGTGGAGGCGTGAATATAAGTCTCGGTACGCACAAGTTCAATGTTGAACGGCTTAGCTTGGTTGAAGCACATGCCTGCGCTATTTTCATACCTGTAGCCCACAAAGGTTACAGGCATGGCGGGGTTGCTTATCTATCCTGTCGTCAGGGAGGCACCCCAAAAAGAAGTATCCGGCGATTTCCGGGGATAAGATATTCAGATGTCTCGGTCCCTGTTTCTGGGCGAGCAAGACCAGCGGCGTTTCTTCAGAGCAGAGCTTTTTGAACATGACCTGTGCGTTCTCCAGAGACACATATTCGAAAATAGAGCTTTCTCCGTGCACCATGCGCTCTAAATTGCCGTCTTTCGCAATACGCGAAGCCAGAGGATGAGGAAAACGCCTGGCGAAATGAGTTTGTCTTGCACTGCTTTTGTGGCATGGCTTTTTGTTAAAGCCTCCCAGATCTGTATGCAGTCTTTCAGGACATTTTTATACCAAGGCTCTTCAGGGCGTGAAAGGGCGCGGTTTGCCGCCTTATTTCTTTGCGTAAGCTGTACGCGGGAGCGCGCAATAGGATGACGAATCGTGAGCACTCGTAGGATTATCATAGCCATTGTGTTGGCGCTACTGGTGTTTCTGGGCATATATACCTGGAATCAGCGTACAGGACAGTGGGATCGCCTAGCGGCGAACTCCGGGTTGGAAATTTCAGGCGGAGTGTTGCGCGCACTCCATGGGGTGGGCGACAGCGTCAGCGCGCTGTGGAATCGTTATGTTGCGCTCATTGATGTACAGGAAGAAAACGATCTTCTGCGGCGTGAAGTGACGCGCCTGAATCAGGAATTGGTGGCCAGCCGGGAGGAACAGGCCGAACTGGATCGCCTGCGCGCCTTATTGCGTCTGGAGGTACCTCAGGGCTGGTCTGTTGTTGGCGCGCGCGTGCTGGCTTCGCGCATAGGACCGAACGCCAGTCTGGAAACACTGTTGCTTGCTCGCGGGTATCTTGACGGTGCTGCTCCGGGAACGGCTGTCGCCAGTCGGGAAGGTTTGGTCGGCCGTGTCTACAAGGCCGGACCGGGAACTTCCATGGTGCTGCTGCTCAGCGATGTCGGCAGTCGCGTGGCGGTAGTGGCTTCCCGGAGCCGGGTGCAAGGCATTCTGGCTGGCGGCGGCGCCGGGCGTCATATGGAAATGCGCTTTGTCAAACAGAATGCGCCCCTGGAGGAAGGAGAGCTTTTACTCACTTCCGGGCTTGACGCGGCATACCCTAAAGGCATTCCTGTGGCCCGCGTGCTTTCAGTCAAGGCAAGTCCCGCCCCCACGCTGGAAGTTATGGCCGATCCGCTTGTCCACTTCGGTGCTTTGGAAGAGGTGTTGCTGTATGAACGCCCGACTGGCTTTTTTATGCCAGAGGCCGGAGATGTCTATGTGCGCAGTCCGCGTGATATCGTCTCTGAAACGCCGCGCCTTATGGAGCCGACAGAATGATGAACTGGCGTAACCTGTTATGGTGGGCCCTGTATACCTGTATTGGTATCAGCCTTCAGGCGGTGTTGCCCGGTCTCGATTTTTTGTTGCCCGGTCTCATTCTTGCCATTCAGGAGAGAAAAAAAAATCAATTTTTGTGGATCGCAGTTCTGTTTTTGCTCATTCAGGAAGGATCGGGCAGTATGATGTTCGGCAGTACGCTTGTCAGCTACGCTCTTGCTCCGGCTCTTTTTTATGTGGGCTATAGCCTTTTCGAGGTGGACAGCTTTCCGTTCATCGGGCTTTTGAGTCTGTGTCTGGGGATCGTGCATTATGTGACCACAGCGTTGATGTCCAGCCTTCAGGATATTCCGTTCCACGCGCCGCTAGTTATGGATGAAAGCGTCATTCAGACGCTCATGACGCCCTTCCTGTGGCGTTTTGCCCAGTTCACTCGCAGGTTCTGCCATGAAACTCGTGTTTGATTCAGAGGAGTACCAGCCGCCGCGCTCCGGGCTGATTTTGTTGCAATGCGCCATTGGACTGTTGTTTATGGTGTTTTGCGCACGATTCTGGTTTCTTCAGATTCACAGGGGAGCGGATTACGCGCGTGAGGCTCAGGGGAATCTGCTGCGGCAGGAGAAAATTTTCGCTTCGCGCGGAGAGATCCATGACCGTGCTAATGTCCTACTGGCGGAAAACCGTCCGGCCTTTGCGCTGGCTCTGACGCGCGAGGATTGTTACGACATCCCGGCCACGCTGGCGCAGGTCAGCGCCTGGCTTGATGTGCCGCTGGAAAAGGTGACGACCCGGTATGAGCAGGAACGAATCAAGGGGAGAAAATTTGATCCCATCATCCTGTTCACCGATATTCCTTTTGAGAAAATTGCGGGCATTGAGGCGGAACTGATCCATTGGCCGGGGCTTCAGGTCATCGCCCGATCTCTGCGGCATTATACGCAGGGGCCAGCCTTTGCGCATATTCTTGGGTACGTGGCGGAAGCGAGTGTGGAGGAATTGCAAAACGACAGCAGCCTCGCGCTTGGCGACACCGTGGGCAGGCAGGGGTTGGAGCGCGTGTTGGAGCCGCGTTTGAGGGGGAATAAAGGCTTGGTTCGCAAGGAAGTGGATGCCCTGGGGCGGCCGCTTTCCCGCACTCAGGAAGAAGAACCCACCAGCGGAGAAAACATCACGCTCGCGCTGGACTCCCGTTTACAGAACGCGATCATGGATGCCATGGGTGAGTATTCGGGATGCGTGGTTGTCATGGAGCCGGAAAGCGGCAAACTACGCGCTTTGGTGACCAAGCCGACCTATGACAACAATATTTTTATCGGCGGGCTTTCCCGGCGCGATTGGGATGCCCTGAGCAATAACCCGCGCTATCCCTTGTTGAACAGGGGGATCCAGAGTGTGTATCCTCCCGGTTCCGTATGGAAACTCATGATGTCGTCCATGTTGCTGGAAAAGGGGGTTTCTCCTCGGGAAAAAGTGTTTTGTCCCGGTTCTTACAAGGTGGGGAACCGTGTGTTCCGGTGCTGGCGGTCGGGCGGACACGGTTCTGTGGATATGGAGCACGCGCTCATCGGTTCCTGTGACGTCTATTTTTATGCTATGGGAGAAAAATACGGCATCAACGCCATTGAGCAGCATGCCCGCGCCTGCGGCTATGGTCAGGCCACGGGCATCGACTTACCCTATGAGAACAAGGGGCTGGTGCCCTCCCGCCAATGGAAAAAAAGCCGCATGGGAGAGAGCTGGAAAGATGGGGACACGGTCAACGTGTCCATCGGCCAGGGACATACTCTGGTGACGCCCATTCAGACAGCGGTGTTCCTTTCCGCGTTATGTAACGGAGGAAAGCTGCTTAAGCCTCAACTTCTGGAAGACGCTCCTCCCGAGGTGCGCGGTGAGATTCCGGTTTCCGCCGCACATCAAGAAATGATCCTCGACTATATGGTAAAGACGGTGGAGGCTCCGGGCGCGACAGCCAAGGTGCTGAAACGGCCTGATATGCGCATTGGCGGCAAAACAGGCACGGCACAGGTCGTCAAGATCCGCATGGTGGGGGAACGCCGGGCCAAAACAGCGGAAATGGAATTTCTTGAGCGGGATCATGCCTGGATTGGTTCCTGGGGAGAAAAAAACGGTCAGAAAATCGTTGTCGTCACGATGCTGGAGCACGGCGGCGGCGGTTCTTCCGCAGCAGGGCCCGTTACCAAAGCCGTATACGATATCCTGTTCCCGCGTGAAGAAAATCCCGTAGCCGCCCACTAAATGTTTCTCCAGGTTTTCAGCGAAGCAAGAAGAGGTTGCTGAAAAGTCCTTGATGGGGCTTCTCGCCTCTTTAGACTCCCCAGGGCTCCAGCCCTGAAAGGGGACGGTAGAGCCCGCCAGTTCCCTTAGTCGCGAAGTCGGAGTAACCGCAGTTCACTTGCAGCGTGCCAACCAACAGGTATGGACAACAGAACACAGCTCCGGCGGAGGCGCGAAGCCTGTGGACCAAAACATTGTTTCCCGGCCATGTATAGTTAAAGTTAAATTGCTCCGGGGAAACAGAGAGCAACATGCCCTGCACTCCCCCCTTTATTACGCCATATCATAACTATGAGAAAAGGAGAGGATGCTCTCTCTGCCAGTTCGGCTCTGCCCCGGTGCGACACGGGGGAAGTTCCGGTTTTTCGTCAGTGCGAAAAATGAGTTTTTGTTCCATATCTCCTGCATCACGCCGGAACGTGCAGCAGAAAATTCTTGACTTTTGGTCCCATGACGATACCTTATTGAAAATTATTTCTAATAAGAGGTTCTCATGGATCAGATTCTCCTTTGGTTGCATCCTATGATGCAGGTTTTTGCGTTGTTTCTGGGTATTTTTGCTATGTGGCAGGGCATGCAGCGCGTGGCCATGAATTATTTCAAAAAGAAAATTATTTTTCAGTGGAAATCCCATGTCCGCTGGGGCAGTCTGGCCATGCTTCTGTGGATTGCCGGGGCGTTTGGCTTTTATGTAACGCACGAAGTGTTTGGAGAAACGCACATCACCGGTATTCATGCCGTATTGGCATGGTGGATTATCGCGTTGTGCATTGCGGGGCTGCTGACCGGGGCCGTGATGGACAGGCGCAAAAAAAGGCGTTTCTGGTTGCCGGTCATACATGGCGGCCTGAACATTTTGTTGCTCGTACTTGTGTTGTATGAGTGTTATACGGGGTATCAAATTTCCGGCTCCTTTCTTTAAGTTTAAGGTTATTTAATATTGAAATTATACATGGCCGGGAAACTATATTCCTGCCTGCTGTAGCCGTTTTTCCTCCATTCCCGCATAATCCAGTTGCAACTTGTTTCTGGTGCGGTGTATAAAAAGACAAGTTTGGATCAAAAACTATGGGATGCGGCACAAGACGGATATTTTTCCGTGGGGTGGAATGACATGGGGTTGTTCCTCCAGATGCCGGGTTCCAATATGTATGGAGGTCTCTATGCGTCGTATTCTGCTCTCTTTTGCTCTGGTTCTCGCTCTGGCGATCCCTGCTTCTGCCGCTGTGGATACCAGCAAACTCCAACTGCCCGGCGATCTCACCCTGGTTCAGGCACAGAAAATTATGGATGGTGCGCTTGCCTTTGCTGTAAAGCAAGGCGTGCCCATGAACATCACCATTGTTGATGCAGGCGGCAACCTCAAGGCGTTTTATCGTATGGACGGCGCCTTCCTCGGAAGTGCCGATGTATCGATGAAGAAGGCCAAAACCGCGCGTCTGTTCAATATGTCTACCGCGCAGCTTGGCGCGGCTTCCCAGCCCGGCCAGGAACTTTTTGGCATTGAGGTGACGAATGACGGTCTGGTCATCTTTGGCGGCGGCGAGCTGTTGAAAGATAAGAACGGCGTCATTGTCGGAGCTATCGGCGTGAGCGGCGGTTCGGTGCAGGAAGACACCAATGTGGCCAAGGCTGGCGTTGAAGCGTTGAACAAATAAGAAAACTGTAGGGGGTAGGATTCGTTCCTCCTGTAGATACGTTTTTTTGCTGGCGCAGGACTTCTTCGTCGGCTTATTCCAAACCCTTGTGGAATATTCTTCAAAAAGAATACCCCACAAGGGTTTTTTACTTGGCGGAACGCACAATGGGAAATATCCGGAAAAGAATATCAAGAGTAATTCAACATTGAAATTGGGCATACCAAGACACGATATTCATATTCTGAACCGTCGATTTCACGCCTGAAGCCGGAGCTTGCTCTGCTGTCCATACCCGTACGCCCTGCGGCTACAGGCATGGCCCTATCCGCCCGTCGGATAGCAACGCCGCAAAGAACTTGCGTCTACTCTCAGAACGGTGGGGCGTTGCGGTGCCTTGAACCGTTGGCGTGAAACGCCTTACGGATAGAAAAAACAGAGATAAGCCACGCGCCCGCTCGATTCTGACGACTCCGAAGAGTGTTTCAAAATTGGAATGTTCTATAAGAACGACAATGGAAAATGCCCCACAGGGATTGAGTTTTTATGGTGATGGCCGATAATACCTTAAGGAATCATTACCTTAACGCTTGACACCTGGATGCTCAATTATATAGTCGGAACACTTATTATTTAGGAGCTCAGCCATGTCTGTCAAATCGCGTCATCTTGCCGTTACAGGGCTTGCCATAGTTCTGCTGATTGCCGGAATATTCGTGCCATTGCGGGAGATCACCGTGATGTGTTGGGTCGGCTCTTTGATTTGTATGCTGCTTTCCATAGTTATCGTGCAGACGGGTATCTGCAGGCCTTTGTTGCATCTTACCGCGTGGGTGGAGCAGGGTTCGGGCACGGGGGACATGATGTCTGTTCCAGGGAATCTTGGGCCTGATTTTGCTCCCCTGGGGCGCGCTATGGAAAAGGCGTTACGAGGGTATGTCGAATTGCGTGACTCCTGCGAACGGGATCGAGCCTTGGCCGAGCAGGCGGAACAGGAATTGAGCAAACTCAGAAAGGAGTACTCCGCGCTTCAGGGACAGGTTCAGGTAACAGAATCCCAGCGACAGGCCATAGCGGAAAAAACACAGGCTTTGTTTTCCGTTTTTTGGGGACTTGTGCATACCTTGTCCCATATGGTGGGAAGCGTGGCGCAGGGAGTGGAGGAACAGCGTTTCAGAATTGACGAGACAAGCGGAGCGATGTCTCTGATCAGCGACAATGTGGAACATATCGCTGCTAGCGCAGGGACAGCTTCGGAAC
>JAEXGX010000283.1 GCA_023450535.1 Pseudomonadota bacterium
AAAAACTGTATGAGGACTTCCTCGACGCGCCCAATTCGCACAAGGCGCATGATCTGCTGCACACCGGCTACGCCGACCGCAGGAATGAACAGTCGGAAAGCATTCTCGCCAACAAGAAGCGCCTGACGCTGACGGATTAATCCAAGACCGGGGCTGCTGAAAAAGTCTTTGAGGGGGCTGCCCGCCCCCTCAGAGTGATGAAAAACCCTCTTTGAGGGTTTTCACCGCCCACCGGCGACCCCATATATTTGGGGGTCGCCGGGCGGAAAGGCACAAAGGGTGACGGGCTTGCCCGTTGTTTCCCTAAGCCGCTTTGCGGCTTAGGGAAACAGAGAGCAACGCGGGAGTAACACGCCCTGCGCCTCCGATTATTACACTGTGTTATAATTATGGGGGTTCGGGGGAGATTATCTCCCTGCCAGACCGGCTCGGCCCCGACGGGGTACCCCGGTTTCTCATCACTCTGACTGCGTAAAACATGCGTTCCGATACAAACGATACGAGGTCTCCATGCCCGCTTCACTTCAAGAGCTGTTCAACCATTATCTTCGGGAACACAGCGACACGGAACGCCTGGCCGCCTACCGGGCAGTCTGCTCCCAGATTGAAGATATCCGAAACGGACGCCAGCAGATGACGCCGGACTTTGTAAAACAGGCATGGACCGCCAAGGATTTCGGGCCGTCGAACATTAACAACGGTGTGCTCGGCGACGCCGAGTTTGAAAACTGCCGGGAAGAACTGACCGAACTGACGGAAAGAATCATCGCTGATCCGTCGCCTGCCATGCTGGATCGTGCGCTGACCAGGTTCGGCGCACTAAAAGAACACGGCCTCATCCAATGGCGGCCCGTCACCATCACCAACCGCCTGCTGGCGGCCTGTGCTCCTTCCGTTTACACCTGCGCGGTGTACAGCGATTTCTATATTGCGCTCTACCGGCTGCTGCGCTCGGCATACAATGTCGTCATCAGAACAGGCAACTGGGCGATCATGGACAGTTCCATGCGTTCAGCTCTTGTTACCCGGCACAGTCTGAATACTGCCGACCCGTATCAACTGAACGTCTTTCTCGGAACTCTCGCCAAACAAACCTGTATGGAGAGAAAAAGCAGACGAGACTCCGCTCTGCACACAGAGCAGGACACGGATGAAGAAGAGCGGCCGGAAGATCGCTCCCCGGCGGGAACACCGCTTTCCGTCCCCTTCCCGCCCGCTCTGAACACCATTTTCTACGGCCCACCGGGCACGGGCAAGACTCGGGAGGCACTGCACATCCTCCGGGAACACTTTACCGATCGCCAAGAGCAGGAAAGCGAGGAGCAACGCCTTGAGCGTCTGGTTCATTCCGTGGCCTGGCGGGATATCCTCTGCGCCGCGCTGCACGAACTGGGAGATTCCGCCACGGTGCCCCGCCTGCGTAATCACCCTCTGGTGGAGGCGAAATACCGTTGCACACGCGGCAACCTGACTCATGCGCCTCTGTGGGGCAATCTCCAGATCCATTCCCCCGAAGACTCCAGAACAGTTCACCTCGCCCGCAAACGCCCGCCCGTCCTGTTTGACAAGCTGAACGACGGAGCTTCCACCTGGACCCTGCTGCCGGGCTGGGAAGAGGAAGCGCCCGGCGCGATGGAGCTGCTTGATAAGCTCGGCCAGGAACCCCTCGCCTCCGGGCATGAGGAAAAGCGCTATGCCTGTGTGACGTTTCATCAAAGCTACAGCTATGAGGAATTCGTGGAAGGCATCCGCCCCGTGTTCGCGGATGAGGGTACGGATGAAGACGCGGAATACGCGCTGCGGGACGGCCTGTTCAAGCGTATGTGTGCGCAGGCCCGCGAACACCCGGACAAAAAATACGCGCTGCTGATCGATGAAATCAACCGGGGCAACATTTCAAAAATTTTCGGCGAACTTATCAGTCTTGTCGAGAGCAGCAAGCGGGAAGGTGCGGAAGACGCCATGAGCGTAAGCCTGCCCTATTCCGGCGAGGACTTCAGCGTGCCCGGCAATCTTTACCTCATGGGCACCATGAACACCGCCGACCGCTCCCTGGCGTTCATGGATACCGCGCTGCGCCGCCGTTTTTCCTTCGTACGCGTCGTTCCGGACCCATCCGTGCTGGAAGGGGTGATCATTGAAGGCATCAATCTTGAGCGCCTGCTGACCGTGCTGAACGAGCGTATTGAAGTGCTGTACGACAAAGAACACACCATTGGCCACGCCTATTTTCTGGGCGTCCGCAGTGTGGATGATCTGGCCGATGTCTTCCTCAAAAAGATCATCCCGTTGCTGGAAGAATATTTCTTCGACGACTGGGAGAAAATCCGTCTGGTGCTCGGGGACAACCAAAAGAGACAGAGCATGGATGAGCTCTGCTTTCTGGTCGAAGAAGAATGCGGCGTCCGCCTGTTCGGCGAGGAGGCGGGCGCGGATTTGCCGCCCCGCAGAAGCCTCAACCGAAATGCCATGCTGAACGCCAGAGCCTATATCGCCATATACGACCCGGCTGAAGCCGGGCGCTGACCCACCATGGAACCCCTGTTCATCAGAGAATATGAATATGTCACCCCTTCTCGGAGCTGCGCACGGGAGCGGGATGGCGTAACCGTCACGGGCAGGGATTTCACCGCCCTGAAACAACTGGCGATCTGCCGGGGCCAAGTGCGGGAACAATTGCCGTTCAACCTTTCTGACGAGCCGGAAACAGCTCCGGCCTTCCGGCTGTGCGCGCATGGAGGAAAGGAAGCCTTACAGGTTCAATGTTATGCAGGGGTTGTCCTGCTTCCTTCCGGCCGCTGCCTGGAGATTCTGCCCAAACTTTTTCAGATCGACGATCCGGCCTCACGCGGGCGAAGCCGGGCTATCCTGCTCAACATGTTGCGCGCCCTGCCCGATTTTCCCTTTCGTTCCCTGCCTGATGCGGCACTGGCCCATGCCGATCTTCCCCTGCTGGAGATTTTCATTTCCCGCTTTCTGCAAGAAACAGGTTCGTTGATCCGCAAGGGCATCTGCTCCGACTACCTTTCCACGGAAAGCGAAGAAACTTTTTTGCGCGGCAAGCTGCTTTTACAGGAGCATATCCGCCTGCACGCGGTGCATCGGGATCGTTTTTACGTCCAACATGACGAATTCCTGCCGGACAGGCCGGAAAACCGGCTGATCAAACGCGCACTACTTTTTGTTCTCCGGCTGAGCGGCACAGCGTCGAACCGGCGCGCCGTACGCATGCTTCTGGACGCATTTCATGCCGTCTCCGCATCCCGGCAAGTGCGTACGGATCTCGCCTCCTGCCGTAAAGACAGGAACCTCGCGCATTACGCCCCGGCACTTGCCTGGTGCCGTCTGCTCCTGTGCAGCCTGTCGCCTGCCCCGCAAAGCGGAGAACTGCGTTGCATTTCCCTGCTGTTTTCCCTGCCGTACCTTTTTGAGCGCCATGTGGCACAAAAGCTGGGAAAAGAGACCCGGTTGCGCGGCTGGAACATGACAGCCCAGGCTTCCGGGCGCTTTCTGGTGGAAGACCATCACGGGTTGCCCGCCGTCCCCCTCCGCCCTGACATGCTTTTCACCCGCGCGGGAAAAGCATGCCTTGCCGATACCAAATGGAAGATCGTGGAGAACGGCAACGACATCTCGCCGCACGACATGTACCAGCTGTTTGCCTATACAGAAACATACTTACGGGAACAGAACGTCAAGCACAGCTTTCTCATCTACCCCGCCGTGACGGCACGGGCGCTCCCCGTGTTTCATTTCCGGCGCGAGTGCTCCATGCTCCACGTTCTTGGTTACGATCTGGAGCACGACGCGTGCGAACTGCCGGATCAGCTTGAACGCGAATGACTCCAGAATGTTGGCTGAAAAATCGGGGCGTTGCCCCGTACCCCACCGGGGGAGATAATCTCCCCCGGCCCCCCATAATGTATACAGCTCTCAATTTTTAGAACGCGTTGCGATCGAAATGCTCTATTTCATTCCACCGAATTCCTTGTAAAACTTTGCAGCGCCGGGGTGCAGGGGCAGGCCGGTGTTCTGCCATGCGTTCTCTTGAGTAAAAGTCTTCCAGGCCGGGTAGGCAAGAACCACGTTATCCCAACTGTTAAAGCAGGCCTTGAGTATGTCGTACACATCCTGATCGGACATATCGGCCCGGACGATGAATTCCGAGGTATCACCCACGGTGGGCACGTCCTTTCCGCCGCTCAGTTTGCCATCATACAGAGAACCAGGGTGTACGGCAGGGCTGAGACCGTGCGCCTTCTGAAGTTCCGCGGCCTTGTCGGCGGGAATGGAGATATGGCGCAGTGTTACGCCAAGTGACGCGTCGCGTATCCAGCCGGCTTCACCTGGGCCTACAAAGAAGAACATGTCGATCTGGCCGTCTTTCACCATGTTGCACACATCATCATAGTTATTGGTGAACAGGCGGCCGCCCCAACTCTTGATATCGTCAAAGCTGATACCATACGCTTCAAGCGCCCACTTGCCGAAAGACTGGCTGGTGGTGCCGTTGGGGCCAGTAGCCAGACGCACGGCCAGCTTCTTCTGCGCGAGTTCATCAAGGGTCTGGATGGGAAAATCGTCGCGCACGATGATATACAGGGGCGTGCTGTCACCGATGACGCCAAGGGAACGAACCTTTTCCAGCTTTTTCTTGTACGGGTCGGCAGGGATCTGGCAGGCAATGGAATTCGTCTTCTGAGTCAGGGAAATATCGCCGTCACCGTTGTCAATGCGGATGGGATTGCCCACAGAACCGCCCGCAACCAGATTATACTCCAACCCGGGGAAAGCCTGCGTGAGTTCCTTGCCCATGGCGCTCTGGCCCACATACCACACGCCGCCCACAGTGCCGCTGATAGCCCGGATCTTCCGGGGAGCAGCTTCCGCTGAAGAAGGAGCGAGAAGCCCGGCAGTCAGAATAGACACAGCAACGACTTTCATCATTTTGTTCATGAAACTCTCCTTGTCATTTCAATATTGAACTTACGCTAGGTTCTGTTCACACAAAGCAGAAAAAGCCTGTTTTTTCGGGGTGCTGCCCCATATCCCGCCGGGGGGAATGATTCCCCCCGATCCCCCTCAATATATTGGGGATATACAAAATAGTGTGAACAGGCCCTAACAGTCGATGTTCAAAAGGGCCGCCGCGTTCTTGTACAACAACTTGGGCAGTACCTCGGATTTGAAAGGCAGACTCATGAAATGTTCCACGCAGCCCTTGAGCGGCAGGAAGGGATACGCGGTGCCGAAGAGGAAACGATCCTGCAAAAAGAAGTTGCAGGCCGTCACATAATCCTGCCAGCCGGGCATATTGAACATATACATGTCGGGCGAAATGTAGATATTCGGGCGGCGGAAAGCCACGTGCAGCACTTCCTGCACCCAGGGCCAGCCGCCGTGGGAGACGATGAACCGCGCGGCGGGAAAGTCTGCCGCCACATGGTCGATCTGGACAGGGTTGGTGTAGCTCACATCCGGCCCGGCATTGCCGCCCAGCATCATCATGACCGGGATATCCCTGGCCGCACAGTACTCGATGACGGGGTACAGGGTGCGGTCATCGCCGTACAACGGCTTGGGAAGCGCGCCGGGTTCAAGACATACAGCCTTGAGTATACCGTTGACCACAAACTGTTCGATACGGGAAATGGCCGCGTCGGGGCTGGTGGGGTCCACACCGGCGATGCCGACAAATTTTCCGGGATAAGACTGCACAATGGAGCTTACCTCTTCACAGCCGGCGTCCCCCATGCCGGGGTTGCTCTCTCTGCCGGGAACCACACCGATGGTCACGCCTGCTTCATCCATTTCCTGCAACAACATATTCATGGAAGAGCACAGAACAGAGGGCGACTGGTACATCCCCATGGATTCACTGAGGCGCTTGTTGCGCTCCAGGTTGTACATCCTGCCATCCAGATAGGGCTTGACCGGAGGGCGAAGGCGGAAGTCAATAATCATGGCAAACTCCTTGTATGGTTCCGCTACGGGAAGCGTTCTTACGCGGCAGCGGTATGGGTGAATTTTCTGCGGGCAAGTTGAAGTGCTATCACGCTGATCAGACAGCCGAAACCAACGAGATCGGTTACGATACCCGGATAAAGCATGGTCAGTCCGCCAGCCAGCAAGACCGCGCGTTCAACGATATTGGCCGTGACAAGCAGGTAGCCCTGCATGGCTCCGGCAAGGGCATACATGGCGATAACTGCGGTTGTGCAGGCCAGGGCAACGTCCGTGGCAGAGCCCTGCAAGAGGAGCTGGGGCTGGAGCACGAAGAAGAAAGGCACAATGAAGGCCACAATGGCCAGCTTCATGGAAATAAAACCCGTGTACATGGCGTTGGCTTCGGCAATTGCCGCGCCGGAAAAGGCGGCCAGGCAGACCGGAGGCGTAACCACGGAAAGAATGGCGTAATAGAACACGAACATGTGGGCCGCAATAACGGGCACGCCCATCTTGATGAGCACGGGAGCGCCCAGCGTGGCCACGATGATATAGGCGGGAGTGGTCGGAACGCCCATGCCCAGCACAATGCAGGTGAACATGAGCACGACCATCATGAGCACAAGGTTGTTGTCGGCAAGAGACGTGATAACGTTGATGAACTTGAAGCCTATACCGGTGGCGGTGATACAGCCCACAACGATACCGGCGCAGGCACAGCAGGTGGAAACCATGAGCGCGTTGCGGGCGGTCACCTTCAGGGCCAGAAGGAGCCTGCCGGGAGTAAAACGCGTGGCGGCGGCGCACATGCCCAGAAGGACGATGACCAGTGTGGTGCCGAAAGCCGCGAAGTTCACGGAACGCCCGGAAAGCAGCAGAAAAATGAGCAATAGTATGGGCAACAGGTAGTACAGGCGGCGGAACACGCTTTTCCTGTCCGGAATCTCTTCGGAAGGAATGGTGCCGAGCTTGTACTTGCAGGCTTCGAAATGGATCATCAGCCACAAGGCCAGATAGTAAAGAATGGCGGGGAGCAGAGCGGCCCTGATGACCTGGAGATAACCCAGGCCGGTAAGGTCGGCCATGATGAAGGCGGCCGCGCCCATAACGGGGGGCATGATCTGTCCGCCGGTGGAGGCCACTGCCTCAACGGCTCCGGCAAAGGCAGGGCGGTACCCCACTCGCTTCATGAGCGGGATGGTGAACACGCCCGTGGCGTATACATTGGCCGGGGCCGAACCGGAAATGGAGCCGAACAGGGCCGAAGCGAAAATGGCCACCTTGGCCGGGCCGCCCTTGGAATTCCGGGTGAGCAGACAGGCCAGATCCATGAACACGCTGTTCATGGTGGAAACTTCCAGAAAAGCTCCGAACATGCAGAACGCGAAAATCATGGTGCAGGCGGTGGAAAGCGAGATGCCGTAAATACCGTCTGTCAGCAGAAACATGGTCTCGATGAAACGAGCGTAGGTGATGGGGTCGTGCCTCACGCTGACGGGCAAATATTCACCGAACAAGGCATAAGCGGTGAATACCAGCGCCACAATGACCAGCGGCCAGCCGGAAAGCCTGCGCGTAGCTTCAAGCACCAGCACGATGCACAAGGTTCCAAAGGCGATGGTTACGGGCGTAACGTCATCCACATAGCGCATGTGGTCGAGTATGGCCTCAAGATCACAGAGGATATAACCAAAGATCCCCAGAGCCGCGAGCGCGAGGATGACATCCAGAAATACTATCCATCCGGGGTCTCTGGATTTCATGGGTTGGATCCAGAAAAAAACAAGGAACAGGATCATGCTCAGGTGCCCGCCACGAAGCACGGGCGCCTCCAGCACCCCGATGCCGCCAGTCGCATAGACCTGAAACGCGCAAAGGATAACGGCCATTGCTGTTGCCAGAGGTGCCAGTGTTTTTCTCGTCAGTGTCATGGCGTCTCCTTAGGGCAGTTTAGCATTGAAATGATACATGGCCGGACGCGATGGTCTGGCCCACAGGGTTCACGCCTCCGCCGGAGCCTTACGCCGCAAATGAATTGCGGCTACTCCGGCCTCGCGGCGGAGTCTCGCTTTGCTCGACTCCGAGAGCATTTCGATGACAAAATGCTCTCGTGTGTCCGGTAGGAGCCGGGGAAATATCCGGCAATTGCGCTTACACATTCCGGCCGTTGTTTTTCGCGACCGGACAACCAACCCCCGTGGAGGTGCGGGAAAGGGCCAGACAACGGTTGCACGAGAGGCAGTCTGAAGGGGCGCGTTCTCCCGCGCGCCATTTGCGGGCCAGGGACGGGCTGCGGATAAGGGGGCGGCACAGACTCACAACATCTGCCTCGTTACGGGCAAGTATGTCTTCCGCAGTCTCAAATCTGCGTATGCCGCCCACCATGATAACCGGAATATCAAGTTCGGCATGAAAGCGGCGGGCCGCTTTACGGAAATAGCAGCCGTCTTCCGGCGCGTTGCGCAAAACAGGTTTCATGGGCGTATCCGCTGCATTCTTCCGGAAGCATAAACCGCCGCTCACCTCAAGGGCGGCAAGCCCGGCGGCTTCCAGCAGGCGGGCGGAAACAAGGGCCATTTCCAGAGTAAGACCGTTTTCCGTTCCATCTTCCGCGTTTATCTTGGCAATGACCGGATAATCCTCGCCGCAAACAGCATGAATGGCCTGCACTACCTCCACGGCAAGACGCGTCCTGTTTTCCTGTGAACCGCCGTAGGCATCCTCCCGATGATTGAAGAAAGGAGAAAGAAACTCGCTGAGCAGGAAGCCATGCCCCATATGGAGCTCCACACCGTCAAACCCCGCCTGCATCGCCCGGCGGGCAGATGCCGCGAACAGCCCGGGCATGGCCTGCACTTCATCCAGGGTCATGGCGCGTCCGGCGTATTCCGGCGCATGGCCGGCAGCACAGGGGCCAAGAGGAACAAAACCGGTCAATTCCTCCTTGCAGCACAGGCCGCCGTGGCTGAGTTGCAGGAAGATACGCGTGCCGTCTTGTTTGGCCGCAGCGGCAACGTCGCTCAAACCGGGAATATCCGCGTCATCGGCAACGGACGTCTGCGCTTCGCGGCAGCGGCCTTCCGGGCTGACAAAGGCGTGCCCCGTGACGATGAAAGCGAGTGCGCCGCCCTTGCCCAGTTCACGGTAATATTCCACCATGCGCGGCGTGACGTGGAATTGTTCATCACACATGCCCTCACCTGCCGCGCTGCACGCCAGACGGCAGGAAAGCAACAGTTTACCCAGTTTCATCGCATTCCATATTCTGTTCATAACTACCTCACGCTTTGGCATGTTACAAAACTCATGCCAAAATCATGTGGTGAAAAAAAACAGAGGAATTTTATAATACAGTGAAAATATTATATTTTTTATGTTGTTCTCTCAAAAAAATTTAACTGGCCATGTCTTTTTCAAAAGGCCGTGAACAGAAATGAAAAGCTCTGTTTCTTTTTTGAAATAAAAATAATAAATAAAAATACCATGTTAATTAATAATTAATCTTTTTTGTAACAAAAATTCGTGAATTTTTGAGCTTGCGACATGGTATTCCCACCTTTCCTAGGGTAGGATGTGCTTCAAGAAGCTTGTATAGATTTTTATTTTTAAATAAATCAATGGATTGGAAACCATGGATCTTGCTACGCTGTGCAAAGTGCTTGATCATTCCGCCGACGGTATCTTCATCTGGGACAGGGATACCGTACTTGTCTACGCGAACAGGGCCGCCCTTGAGCAAAACATGGCAAACAAGGATCAGCTCATAGGTCATACCTGGGAAGAACTGAAAGACAAAAACCTTCTTTTCGGTTCCTTTGTGCCGCTCGCCTTTCTTGAAAAGCGTGTTGTGAACGCCAAGACCATCGGGCCTTCGGGCAAAGAAAAATACATCACCAGCTCCCCTGTTTTCGATAAAGACGGTAATGTTGAATATGTCATCGCCAATGTGCGCGAACTCGGCAGCCTCATTTCCGATATCCACAAGCTGAATATCCCCATCGGGATCATAGACGAGCCCAAAAGAGAGCCCGTGGATGAATCATCCTTATGTATGCCAAGCGGCGTCCACCACAAAAGGATCATAAACTTCATCAACCGAATGGCGGCGACCAAAGCCACAGTTCTCATCCTTGGAGAATCCGGCACCGGAAAAAGTGAAATCGCCAAACTCATTCACAAATACAGCAACAGAGCCAAGGCACCCTTTGTTGTCGTGAACTGCGGCGCCATCCCGGAAAATCTGCTGGAAGCTACATTCTTCGGATATGAAAAAGGCGCGTTCACCGGCGCTTCCAGCATGAAGATGGGCTACTTTGAAGTAGCGGATAAAGGAACGCTTTTTCTGGACGAAATAGGTGAACTTTCCCTGCCCATGCAGGTAAAGCTGCTGCGCGTGCTTCAGGAAAAAAAGTTCCACCGCGTGGGAGGACACAAGGATATCTCCACTGATGTCCGTATCTTGGCGGCAACAAACAAAAATCTCGGCGACATGGTGTCTGCGGGAGATTTCAGAAGTGACCTGTATTACCGCCTGAATGTCCTTCAGCTCATGGTGCCCCCGCTACGCGAGCGCAAGGAAGACCTGCCGGACCTTATTTCCTACTTCCTCCAGCACTACTGCCAGATGTACTCCATATCCAGAAGCCTCTCCGATGAGGTGATGAAAAAACTGCAAAACATGCCCTGGCACGGCAATATCCGTGAACTCGACAATATGAACGAACGGCTGGTGCTGCTCTGCCCCACACCGGTCATCACGGAAAAGTATCTTATTGAACAGGACGACACCATATACAAACGCAAGCACGATCTTGTTCCGCTGAAAAAAGCTGTGGAGGACGTGGAAAAGCGGGTTTTACAGGAAGCCTATCTCTTGCATAAGGATTGCAGAAGCATAGCAAAAGCGCTGGATGTGAGCTATGTTACGATTTCAAGAAAGCTGAAACAGTATAATATCAAATAAAGCATTCTGCTATTAAAAATATCTGCCAGCCAGACCCCATGTTCTGATTCGCAGTTTTCACGCCCCCGCCGGGTGCGCCTGGTTCGATTTCACGAGCGATTTCAAAGTGAAATGGCTCTAGCTCTTTTTCCCGGCTTCCCAGTACCTCATGACCCGCCGCACAAAATCCCGTGTTTCCGCAAAGGGCGAAGGAAAATCTCCTGTTCCTCAAAATTTTCACACAGAAAGGCCATGGCCGGAGCACAGCTCTCAAACTTTAGGGGGAGCGGCTAAGCTGCGACCAACTCGCAATCTTCGGGGCTGCTGGCTTTATCAACAGCCTCAAGCGCAGCTTTCTCATTTACCCCGCTGTGACAACACGGGCACTTCCTGTTTTTTACTTCCGGCGCAAAAGTTCCATGCTCCACGTCCTTGACTACGATCTGAAACTCGACGCGTGCGAACTACCGGATCTGCTTGAACGCGAAGAGACAGCATTCCTCCTGAACAAAATTGTATCATCCTCAAAATTTTGTATATTTTTATATTTTTCAAACTATTTCAATATACTAAAACAATACACTCTATCCATTACTCACGGTAACCGGTACATTTTCGTTCCACACTAAAACACCGAAAACCCACAAATCCGCCATTCATGCCATAGTATCTTTTGGCATTCATTTTGCTTTACTCCCCACATCCAGGGCATATCAACATTGAAATCATCCGTCGGAAACAGCTCTCTCTGCCCGGCTCACGGTACATTTCAAAGCTGAAATGCTCCACACATACTTTCACCGGAGGAGCATCATGAAAGCAGTCGGAAAAATTCTGGGCTATATAGCCGCACTTGGGCTGGCATTCGCGCCCACTTTACCCGCGCAAGCGAAGGATACCGTAAAGGTAGGTTTTATCGGCCCACTTACGGGCGGCCTGAGTTCCATCGGCCTGGGCGGACGCAACTCCGCTGAACTGGCGGTCATGGAACGCAACGAAAACCCGGCCTCTAAATATCACTATGAATTCATCGCGCTGGATGACGAATGCAAGCCGAACATCGGTGTTCAGGTTGCCACGAAAATGGCCGCAGACCGTAAGGTGGCCGGAGCCGTAACCCATTACTGTTCAGCCGTGGCGCTGGGCACGGTGGATATCTATCACCGTTTCGGCATGCCCGCTATCGTGTGGGGCGCGGTACAGCCCGATATCACCTACGGCAACAATTATAAGGAAATATTCCGTGTACCCGGCACCATGATCAACCAAAACGAGCGCGCCGCCGAATTCATGGCCGGCCAGAACTACAAGCGTTTTGCCATCATTCACGATACCACAGATTACGGCAAATCACACAAGGACTATTTCAGCAAGTTCATCATCGAACGTGGGGGGGAAGTTGTTGGTGTATTCGGCGTCAACGCAGATCAACAGGATTTTACTGCCGAACTGACCAAAATAAAAACGCTCAAGCCTGAAGTACTGTATTTCGGCGGGCTGGTACCCACGGGCGTGCGTGTACGCGCTCAAATGGAAAAACTCGGGCTGGACGCCCAATTTGAGGGGGTATCGGGCATCAAGTCCGACGCATTCATTGAGGGCCTGGGGGCAAAAGCTGCGGAAGGCTGCCTGAGCTTCATTGAAGGTGCTCCTCTAGAGCGCCTGGCCGGAGGTGCAGCCTTTCTCGCCAGCTATGAAAAACATGGCTTCACTCAGGGACCGGAAGCCTACGGTCCCTTTTCCTATACGGGCATGAGCCAACTGCTTGATGCAATTGAGTCCGTCGGTCCCGATCGAAAAAAAATTGCAGCATATCTTTCCCAAATCAGGGATGCCGACACCCTGGTGGGTAAGGTGGCCTACGACGATCACGGCCAGAACATCGTTCCCACCGTCACCGGATATATCGTACAGGACGGCGCATGGACAGTATGGGAAGACAGCGAATACACGTCCGGAAAGCGCTCCCTTCGGCATCCTCATCCCTAGGTGGCGTAGGCGCATTGCCTTCAATTAAGTGTCCTTTCACCTAAAAGGCCATCGTTCGGGGGAAACGGAACTTCATGATCAGAATCGGAGGCGTCGCCGGGCATTTCCTCCCTTTTACCCTCCTTGGGTGAGGAAATACCCGGTTTTCTGTTACTCCATCCATCTTCCATATTTCTATTAGTAAAGGACAACCTTATGGACGCAGGACTTTTCGCCCAGTTCGTACTTAATGGGCTGATGCTGGGCATGATGTATGCGCTGGTAGCAGTGGGCTTTACACTTTTCTTCGGCGTGCTGGACATCATTGTCTTTTCCCATGGGGATACGGTAATGGTCGGAGCGTTCGCCGGCCTGAGTGCCTACATATGGTTGGATACCGTCTACCCGGAACTCAGCGCAGGTTGGACCGTTCTGTGGGTAACGCTGGCCGCCGTCTGCGCGGCGGCCCTGCTGGGCATTGCTCTGGCCAGAGGGATGATTATGCGCCTGCGGGGCGCGCCCGCCCTGAACACGCTACTGGCCACTATGATGCTGGGTACTGTATTGCGTGAGGCCATACGCCTGTTCTACCCCGACGGTTCCAATCCAAAATCCTTCCCCGCGCTGCTGCCGGACTGGTCATGGCAAGCTGACAGCTTCAGTCTGCGCTTTGACAGTGTGTTACTCTTCACGGCAGGGGTGGCCTTGATCCTTCTGGTTCATCTGCTGATCACCCGTACTCGGCTGGGCATGGCCATCCGTGCCGTGGCACAGGACAGCGAGGCCGCTCAGCTTATGGGAGTGAACTTCACGCTCATCGTAGCCGTCACCTTCATGCTCGGTTCGGGCGTGGCGGCCTTCGCCGGGCTCATGAACGGCATCTACTATAATGAAATCAATTTCGGCATGGGTCTGCTGCTGGGGGCCATCGGCTTCAGCGCAGCGGTCATTGGCGGGCTGGGTAACGTGTACGGGGCCATACTCGGTGGCTTCATCTTCGCCTTTCTCCAGACTCTCGGCGCGGTGGCGCTGCCCTTTTCCAGCGCCTACAAGGACGTCTTTGCTTTCGGCGTACTGATTGTCCTCATCGCTTGGCGGCCTACCGGACTCATTGCAGAAAAATCCAGCCAGAGGGTATAATCATGACTCTTTCACTCTTTCGTGCTGTACACGCCCGCGAGCAGGCACTTTGCATCGGGGGGGCACTGCTGCTGTTTATCTGTTGTGCCGTCTTCCTCGCCGCTGAAAATCAGACTGTCATCTGCATCATGATTGGCGGCGGAACCGCATCCCTTGCACTGGCGGCCCACCTTGGACTAAGTGATGCTCTGCGTTCCGCCATCCGGCGCAACGAACGCCTGTGGGCCACCCTCATGGTACTGACAGCTCTGGCCCTGATGCTCTGGTTTCGAGAAGATCACTACTCCCTGTTCATTATTGGTACCATACTGTGCTATGCTGTAGCCGTACTCGGTCTGGATATCCAGCTCGGGCATACCGGCGTGATTAATTTCAGTTGCGCATCCTTTTTCGGTATCGGCGGCTACACCGCCGCCATACTGCTGGCCGGAGACCGGATATTCCCGGCCGCCGCGCCTCTTGCTGGCGGCCTCGCGGCCGGACTGGCAGGATGCATCCTGCTGCTGCCGGTACTGCGCACTTCAGGCCACTACGCCGCTCTCGTCACCATGGCCTTTGCCCTGCTGTTCAAGGTGTTCCTGGAGGTCTGTGAGTGGTTTGGCGGACCTCAGGGCATCCCGGTCGGCGGCATGTCTCTATTCGGTCTGGACTTCGGCACCGACGTGACGCTGGGTTCCTTCACGGCTTCTTTTTATCTGCGTTACGATCTGCTCTGCCTCGCCATGCTGTGCCTGGCCTTTACTTTCACACGGCGG
>JAEXGX010000339.1 GCA_023450535.1 Pseudomonadota bacterium
CCTACACACGCTGCTGGCACGGCAAAATGTATTATGCCAGCGTATGTGGCATCCCCTGAACCTGCCGACACGGCTCTTTCCCCTGGAAGAAGCCCTTGCCAAGCGCCTTCTTCTCCTCCCCTGTGACCAGCGCTACACGGAAGAAGATATGTCGCGCATAGCCGGACTGGCCGGACAGATCATCAGTGATCCCAATTTGTTCACGAGCAGCGCCGGTTCCTTTGATGTCATCAAGTAACAGGCTCTTCTCCTGAGTGTATCCCCAGAACTGTTCAGCTCTGGAATGATACATTACTGGAACAGGATGTTTTGCCCCACAGGTTTCACGCCCAACATAAAAAGGTTCTGGAAAACGCATGACCAAAGACTTTTATATCGAACGCGACAAAATTCTGGCCCGCCGCCTGGAAGATATCATTCAAGCGCAGGGCGAATCACTTCCAGATGTCCTGCGCCACTGGCCTGCCTATGTTCCGCGGCGCACTCTGCCCCGCTTTCTGGCTCATTATGAATTGTTCAAACAGATAGTCGACCTGCCCGGTTGCATTGTAGAGCTCGGAGTGTTTCGCGGCGCCAGCTTCTTTACTTGGGCCAAACTGCTGGAAACCTTCAACACCAATGATCGTTCCAAAAAAGTGTTTGGCTTTGACCATTTTGAAGGGCTCCGCCCGGATCAGTTCCGCGACGATAAGGACGGCCCTCGCGACGGACGGGACGGCAAACACGATTGGGCCTACCGGACCACGGCCGAACAAATGCGCGCGCTTACGGCCCTGCATAACGACGACAATCTTCTGCCCGGCATAGAACGCTGTGTGCTTGTGGAAGGGGATGTGTACGAAAGTGTTCCACTCTTTCTCCAGGAGAATCCAGGATTAAGAATTTCCCTGCTGTATTTCGACCTGGACCTGTACGGTCCCACCAAATTTTGCCTTGAACAGCTTTTTCCCCTTGTCGTATCAGGCGGCGTAGTCTGCTTTGACGAATACGGGCTGATTCCCTGGGAAGGGGAAAGCCGGGCCGTTGAAGAATATTTCGCCGGAAATATACCCCGATTGCACCGTATGCCTTTTTCCCCGTCTCCAAGCGCATATTTGATTAAAGGAAACGCTGATTAAAGCGTTTCCCTGCGGTCTTGCTCCGCAAGACCGCCCGCAAGTCGCGAACAGGGAAAATTTACTTTTCCCGTTAGCGGTTCCTAAAGATAACCCCTTCAACACACGAGATTCCCATGTTGCTGACTGACGGCACCCCCAAAACCAGCCTTCTGGAACAAATGGCGGCAACTCCCCGCTATCGCAGCAATGGCCTGCCCGAAGACACACGCAGCGTCATCATTTTTGCCGACAGGCGCAACGCCGTTGAAGCATGCGAAGCTGTAGCCGCCCATTGCCCACAGGTTTCCATTGAAGGCGTATGCATTCATAAGGGAGAAAGCTCCTCTATCTCTGCTCGCATTCATGGCGAAACACAGTCTTTGCCGGTGCTTGCGCCGAATCGCCTGAAAGAATTCCCGCAATGTCTGGTCGTTCTGTACTGGAGCGACTGCATTGTGCCGGACTTGCTGTATCATTTGGAAAGCGCGGTGCAATGCACCTTAAGTATCGCACTCTTTCCGCGCATCCCGTTGGGAACAGGTCGGAAGAATGACCTGACCTTATACAGGCGTTTCCAAAAAAATCTGGAACAAATTTATACAGAACTTGCCGATGACGAAAGCCGCCTGAGTTTTGCCTCGGTGGTCAAGGGGCTGCTGACCGGCGACCTCGACTGGCTGCGGCCTCCACTCTGTCAGGAATACCAGCACCCTGCCGCAAAAGCCGCCTCTGGCGATATCGTTCTGGATGCCGGGCTTTTTGATAGCACGGTTCTGCGTCGTTTTGCCCTGGCCGTTGGCCCGCAGGGGCATGTATACGGTTTTGAGCCGGAACCTGCCAATTTCGCTTCAGTACAGCATTCCGTACGAAAATATGGAGACCCCGGCAATATTACCCTGATAAACAAGGGCCTGTTTTCCCGGCGCGGCAACATGCACATTTCCGCACAGGGGCCCAGCGGTACCCTGCTGTCCGAGGCCTGCTGCGACGCCTCCCCCTGTGAAGTCGTTGATGTGGACAGTTTTGTGGAAGAATATTCTCTTCCGCGCGTTGATCTTATTAAAATGGACATCGAAGGCGCGGAACTGGCTGCTCTGGGCGGAGCTGAGAACACCATATTGCGCTGGAAACCCAAATTGCACATTTGCGCCTATCATCATATTGAAGACATCATCGATATTCCGCAATTTGTCAAAAAACTGGTTCCGGAATATCAACTCCATTTCATGGCGCATGTTCCCTATCTTAATGAGTATATTTACTACATAACAACTGACGATAAAAACTGAATCCTTTCAGGGCAGACGGGAGCTTCCCGTGCAGGCTTGCCTTTTGACGCTTTTCAGCCAATTATGGGAAAAACTTTCAAGGAAGGATTCGATGAGCAACCCTCTCGTTCTTTTGGAAACGTCATCCGGCGATATGTTGCTTGAGCTTTTTGAAGACAAGGCCCCTGTCACGGTCGCCAACTTTCTGCGCTACGTGGATGAGGAATTCTACGCCAACACCATTTTCCACCGTGTCATCAACGACTTTATGATTCAAGGCGGCGGGCTTTCCGTTCGCATGGAAGAAAAGCCTACCCATGAGCCCATTGCCAACGAAGCCGGAAACGGACTCAAAAACCTGCGCGGTACGGTGGCTATGGCCCGTACGTCCGCCCCTCATTCGGCAACGGCACAATTCTATATTAATGTTGTGGATAATCCCGAACTCGATCATCAGGACGACAGCCCTGAAGGTTTTGGCTACTGCGTGTTTGGACAGGTCGTCGAAGGCATGAACGTGGTGGACAAAATCCGCAAACTCAAAACCAGGGCTGTGGGTGAACACGGCGATGTCCCCCTGGATATGGTGGTCATCACCGGCGTGAGCCGCTTCGAATAGGACCGTTCAAACACAACTTGTTCTGAAGGCAGGAGTCCTTTCCGACGGCCTGCGGGCAGGCCGTCGGACATGTTTTTTTGTGGAGAAAGTCCCATGGATCACAATCATGTCGGCGTCGCTATTCTGACTTGTAATGACTGGGCGCGCACGCTCGCCTGTCTGGCCGCAGTGCACGCTCAGACCGCTCAGCCCCGCCGTATTGTGGTGTGCGACAACGGTTCCGGCAACGCTGTAGCAGATCGTATTCTAGCCGGCTGGCGCGACATTGCCGGGCGTCACGGCAGGGATGCCCCGGTCGAGCTGTTTGGCGACGACAACGCCCTTTCCCCTCTGGTCCTGCTAC
>JAEXGX010000399.1 GCA_023450535.1 Pseudomonadota bacterium
CCGCCCGCCCTTTGGGGGCGGGACGGCGCGATGGAGAAGAAGAAAGCCCGGAAGACCGGATCGGAGCCGGGCTCTGCGAATGTTACAACTTGACCGGATCGGCCATCTTGAAGTTCAAGAAGCCCATGACGGTCAGGCAATAGCCATAGGGTTTGGTGATATTAAGATAATTGTGCCAGAACTGGAATTCGCTGTGTTTTTCCACGCCGCGCAGGCTCAGCTCGTGGTTCAGAGATTTGTTGAGCCACATTTCCGCGTGTGCCTTGGCGATGTCGTCATCGATCCAGGTGGGGAAATATTCCACGTATTCTGCAGCCCAGCCGCCGATGAGCTGACCCTTCTTATCCTTGCCCCAGCAGATGCCGATGCCGGTGGCAATAGCGCGGTGGTCTTCAATGCGCGCGCCGTTTGCGGCCATGATCACTTCCAGAACGGCTCCGTGGTGGAATTTGTCCGCTACTTTGTCTACAGGCACGATGTTGCCGTAGAGTTCCTTGGGCAGTACGGAAGTATAGGGAATGACGTTAAAATTTTCGATTTTTGCCTGCAGGAGGGCAGAGTCATAGCAGAAGGTTTCAAAGGGCTGGGGAGGAATGCCGTCCTCAGCTTCGCCAACTCCGCCGGAAATAAACGCCAGTGTGGGATAACGGGTGCCGAAAGTGTCCATATCAGACTCCTTTTTGGGTTTTGGGCCGGCATGTTGTGAAATGCGCCGTATGTTGCGATATATTGTGTCAGCCCAGGAACTATTTAAACACTTCTCTTTTGTTATAACATATTATTATTTATTTGATTGTTTTATAATATGAGAGCATTTCAATGTTGAAATGCTCTACGGAGTCGAGCAAAGCGGAGATCTGCCGCGACGCCCCACCATTCTGGAGTAGCCGCAATTCATTTGTGGCGTTAGGCTCTGGCAGAGATGTGAAACCTGCGGGCCAGGGCATAGTGCCCCGGCCATGCATGATTTCAACAATAAACAGCTCTAAAGGAAGGATACGTCGCCACAGAACGGCCGGAAGCAGATGACATGCAAAAGGGCGGAAAACATGAATGTTTCCCGCCCTAAAATGCTGAAAAACTCTTTGAGGGGGTTCGCTACCCACTGGCTTCCCGCAAATTTCGGGTTATCGGGCGCGAAGGCACAAAAATTGCTCGTTTAACGCCGCACCAGTTCCCGTTCGGTGTCACGGGCTTCGGCCCGGCGTTTGAGTTCTTCGCGTTGATCGTGAAGCTTGCGGCCCCGGGCAAGGGCTATTTCCACCTTGATCTTGCCGTGCTTGAAGTACAGCTTTACCGGCACAACGGTCAGCCCTTTTTGCTCCACCTTTGTCGTAATCTGGTGAATTTCTTGTGCGTGAAGCAGAAGCTTGCGTTTGCGGTCAGGGTCTTGTGCAGCGTATCCTGCCTTCTCGTAGGGCGCGATGCGCATTCCTACCAGCCAGGCTTCACCGTCGACGCTTTCCACAAAGCTGTCGCCGAAGCTGACCTGCCCTGCCCTGAGGCTTTTTACCTCGGGGCCGGTGAGCGAGATACCCGCTTCGAAAAATTCAAGAAATTCATAATATTGGCGGGCTTTGCGGTTTTCCGCGATACGGGGGCTGTCGGCCATGGCGTTGTCCTGAAAAGTTCCTTGCGTCCGGCATCATCTGCCAGGACGCAGTTTGGGAAGAATAGAATAGATTTCGCCGCTCGTCCATCCGTGGGCACGGGCTTGGACGCGGCGGGCCAGTTCACGCGGCGTTCCGCCGTGGGGAAGTTCTTCGGCAATAAGATGTTCCACGTCTTCACGCGAGCTTTTCGTCAGGATTTCAGGCGGGCCGAGAATAATCGTGGCTTCGCCCAGCAGATCTGCCAGCAGTGCCGTGTATGCGCCGCTTTCGTCCAAATGGAAACGGATATATTCTTCATGGGTTTTGGTCAGTTCACGGGCCACGCAGCCTTCGCGCGGACCGAGCAGGCGCAGGGCGTTGGCCAGAGTATCTGTCAGACGATCCTTACGCTCAAAAAAAATCAGTGTCACCGGGATACGGGCATAGGGCGCGAGCACCGCCTCCTGATCTGCGCGTTTGCGGGGCAGAAAGCCAAAAAAGACAAAGGGTTGGGGAGGGATGCCGCTGCCTGCAAGTGCGGTGACCGGGGCACAGGCTCCGGGCAGAACGGTGACAGGCAGGCCTGCGTCCCGGCAGGCGCGTACCAGCACAAAACCGGGGTCGGCCAGTACGGGCATGCCTGCATCGGAAATAAGCGCCAGATTTTTTCCGGCGCGCAGTGCGTCCAGCACGGCGTTTTTCTTTTGTTCCTCGTTGTGATCGTGCACGCTGATGAAACGGCTGGCCGTCACCCCCCAGCGGGCGCAGGCCAGCCCTGCCCGGCGGGTATCTTCGGCCAGCACAGCGTCGGCCTCTTCAAGGCAACGGCGAGCTCTCGGGGTGAGGTCTTCCGTATTGCCGAGCGGCGTGCCCACAATGCTGAGGATGCCAGGCTTTTCGCTGCCAGGGTATTCACTGTTCAATGACATGAGAAATGATCTCCGTGCGGTAGCATTCGCCCTCGGTGTTTCTTGCCGTGACGCAGGCAAGATCGAAACGGCAGGGGCGCTCCCAGGCGTCATGAGCGCTGAGCCATGCTTGCGCCGCCCGGATGAGGCGGCGGCGTTTTTCCCGAGTCAGAGCCTCGCGTGGGGAACCGAGGCTGTTTTCCGCTCTTGTCTTGACTTCAAGAAAGACAAGTTCTTCGCCGTCTTCGCAAACAATATCCAATTCCAGGTGTCCGGCGCGCCAGTTACGATCAAGAATCTTCCATCCCCGCGCCCGTGCGGCCCGTGCAGCGGCATCCTCTCCTTCGCGTCCGGTACGCAGATGAGGGGCCGTGCCTGATTTTGGTTTTGGCCCCGCATCCGGTCGGTGCAGGAAGAGTTGAAAAAGGTTCAGCACAATCTGCCCTGCTCTTGTTCGGGGTGCGGTACAACCCCCTTGAAGCTCCGGCGGTGCAGGGGGCAGGGGCCGAATTCGCGCAGGGCGTCCCGGTGTTCCCTGGTGCCATACCCCTTATGCCGGGCGAAGCCATACTGCGGCCAGCGCGCGTCGAGCCGGGTCATCAGATTATCGCGAAAGGTTTTGGCCAGAATGGATGCGGCGGAAATGGCGGGCACCAGTGCGTCGCCGTCGACAATGGCCCGCTGTTCCGGCAGAGGAACGCCGAAATTGCGAAAATAGGCAGGCGGAATAAGCTGGGTACCGTCAATGAGCACTCGGGCGGGCACCAGCGCATCGGCTTCAACCCCCATGCGCAGTCGCAGGGCGGCCACGGCCCGGGTCATGGCCATAAGCGTAGCCTGAAGGATATTATGTTTTTCGATTTCTGCCATCCAGGCCAGGCCCACGCCCCAACCGGGCGCGAGTGCACGGATTTCTCCGGCAAGGCGGTTCCGTTCCTCTTCCCTTAGAACTTTGGAGTCGTCCAACCCCATAAGATCAAATCCTTCAGGAAAGACCACGGCCCCGGCCACCACCGGCCCGGCAAAACAACCGCGTCCAGCTTCGTCAATGCCCGCGACAAGAGAATCATGGGCAGAGGGACGGACGATGAGCAGCCCCTGATCTTCAAGGACAACATTTTTGCGGGAGGGACGGGCCATAAAAACTCCGAAAGGGCTGAATGCGCGCAAGATACCAGTGTGCAGGCGCGGGGACAAGCCCCGGTTGTCCCGGGCCTGGCGTTC
This sequence comes from Pseudomonadota bacterium, assembly GCA_023450535.1. GTDB lineage: Bacteria > Desulfobacterota > Desulfovibrionia > Desulfovibrionales > Desulfovibrionaceae > Mailhella. The sequence goes on from JAEXGX010000399.1 coordinate 3,725, forward strand.
GGGGGCACGTCGCAAATGAATTGCGGCTACTCCAGAATAACGGGAGCCGTGCGGCGAAGTTTCGCTTCACTTGACTCCGGGAACATTTCAATGACGAAATGCTCTGGTAAAAAACATTCGATCTCAAAAAAGTTTCAATCCTCAGTCGCCCCCTGCCGCCGAGTGACTTCTCATCCGGCGGCAGGGGGCGTGTGGATTACCCCACCCCGAAGGGGGAAGTTTCAAAACGATGAATACAACACAAAAGGGCAGGGATGAAAACATCCCTGCCTTGATATCTTGACCTTGATATCTTGACCGCTGCGGGGCGTAAAAAGCCCCGGCAATTTTAGTAGCGGCTGCGGGGCTTGATACGCGCCGCCTTCCCGCGCAGGGAGCGCAGGTAGTACAGACGGGAACGGCGCACGCGGCCTTCACTCACCACTTCGATATGGTCGATGAAGGGGGAGTGCAGGGGCAGGATGCGTTCCACGCCCACGCCGTCGGAAATCTTGCGCACGGTGAAGGTGGCGCCGGTGGTGCCGCGCTGGATGCGGATGACGTTGCCCTGGAAGACCTGGATGCGTTCTTTTTCGCCTTCCACGATGCGCAGGTGCACTTTTACGGTATCCCCCGACTTGAAGGCCGGGACGTCGGTGCGCATCTGTTCGCGTTCAATCTGCTTAATGATATCCATGAGAATTCTCCTTGGGAGATTTTTTTTCGTAATCAACCCCGGTCGCCGAGCAGCCTGTCCAGCAAAATGGCGGCGGCGGCGCGTACCGGGAGGTGGTTGTACGAATCCATCCAGCGCAAGGGCGGCAGGACGCCTTCGCATTGCACCAGCACTTCCGGCGCAAGCCCATGACTTGTGCCCAGCACAAGCAGCACGGGCCGCTTGTCAAGGCTTCGTCTCACCTCTGCGAAGGGCAGGGCGGGACGTTTTTCCCTTCCTTTCTTGTCCAGTTCCGGGCGGGCGCTGGTCCCAATCACAAGAGGGGCCATGCCGCAGGATTCCGTCAGCGCATCCACGATGTCCTCAAGGGTTTTCGCGGGGCGTACAAGGCTGAGGGCTTCGGCGCGATCCGGGTTGGATGCCGCTCCGTCGCCTTCGATCCAGTGAGTCAGAAGTTCCTTCAGCAAACGGCGCTGATCCTCCAGCGGCGTGGCCACGAAAAAACCCCCGAGTCCATAGGTGCGGGAAATCCGTGCTATATCGTGAACATCAAGGTTTGTCAAAGAACTTGTGCCGCTGATTTTATGCTTCAACAGCACAGGATGATGTAACAGCGCGATATATAAATTTTTTCCTGGACGAAATCTGTTTTGCACCGCCAGAAATTTTTTATCCGCCACAGACAGGGAGGCATTGTCCAGCAGCTCGGGCCGCTGCCGGAGCGTGGCCAGCAGCGATTGCTCCCGCCGCCAGGCGGCAATGCGCGCATGGTCGCCGGAACGCAATTCTTCCGGCACGGAATGGCCTTCAAATTCCTCCGGCCGAGTGAAGTGCGGATATTCCAGCAGGCCGTTGCTGAAACTCTCTTCATCGCCGGAAGCATCCTTACCCATAAAGCCGGGCTGCAGGCGGGCCGTAGCCTCAATGACAGCCAGAGCAGCGGCTTCTCCGCCGTTGAGTACCGCATCCCCCACACAGATCGGTTCAATGGGCAGAACATCAAAGAGACGGGCGTCAAAGCCTTCATAGCGTCCGCAAATCAGCGTCAGTGCGGGCTCTTGCGCGAGTTCCCGCGCAAGTTTCTGGGTGAAGGGACGTCCGCCGGGGGTCAGAGCCAGCATACGGCCGCGTTGCTCTGGAGGGAGCGAGCGCAGCAGGGTGACGAGCGGCTCAAGCATGAGCACCATGCCTGGTCCTCCGCCGTAAGGACGATCGTCAACCGTGTGGTGTGGATCTTTCGTCAGGGTGCGGGGATTGGCGAAGGAAAAATCCACAAGGCTCGCTTCCTTTGCCTTGGCCATCAGGCCGGTGGAAAGGGGCGAATCGAACCATTCGGGAAAGAGTGTGACAAGGGTATAGTGCATGGAGCAATCAGCGGGCGTGTTTATCCGGTTCGCCGGAAACGGGCGGCGCCTCCGGTTCAGTATGAGCTTTCCGGCGCGGAGGATGTTTCACCCGGGCATGAGTTTGAGCCTGAGTCCCAATGGACGCAGGGGAAGGCTCCTGTCCGGGGGCATACAGTTCGAGCAGCCCGGACGGAGGTGTGATGAGGATGCGCTCGGCATCAAGATCGATGTCATCCACAAATTCCGGCACGGCGGGGAAGAGAATTTCATGCCCTGAGGCCCGTTGAGGGGCATCCGGAGAGTATTCTCCGTCCTTGTAGGCCCGGATGCTCCAGATTTCCTGCCCGGCGGGAAAAAGTACATTTTCCAACACGCCGATCGGACGCGCAGTGTTCTCTCCTTCGCGAGCGAATACGGGCAGACCGAGCATGTCATGCAGGTAGGCTTCATCTTCATCGGTTTCCGGCAGAAGTTCGCCTTCCATAAGCAGTTCCTGACCGCGCAACAATTCCGCCGCGCTGCGGTCGTTCACGCCTTCCAGCTTAAGGATAAGCCGCTCCTGCCAGTAGCGCCATGAAGCAACCTTGACAGGACGCGGCACGGCGCGGCCAGCCTGCAGCAACAGGGGCTTTTCAAGAAGCAGGGGGGATTCCGCGTAATACTCCGCGCGGATTTCCC
>JAEXGX010000400.1 GCA_023450535.1 Pseudomonadota bacterium
CTAATTGTCATGGACGGCGGACGCATTGCGCTGGACGGCCCGCGCGATGAAGTCCTCGCCCGCCTCAAAGAACGCGCGGCGGCCCATTACGGAACAGGCAAAACGCCTGGCAATACTCCGGCCGGAAAGCACGACAAAACCCCTGGCAACGCCGCTGACGCACCGGACAAAACGCCCGACACGCCCTCCGGCGCGGAACCGCACAAGGAGAAGGATGCCCATGGCCAAGCCTGATCAATCCGATGCGCGGCCCGCAAGCCTTGCTCCCAGCGAGAAGGCGAATAAGGCTTCTGGGACATCTCTTTCACGCGAAGATATTCTTTCCCGCGATTTCCCGGATGCCTTTCCCGAAGAAGAACTGCGTGAAGACGCCCGGCTTGACAAGGAAGAACTGCCTTACGTCAACGAAGTCGACGCGGCACTTGCCCGTATGCCGGATCGGAGCGCCCGCCTGCTGTCGTTGGCTGTAGGACTTTTCTTCCTCTGTTTTCTCGTTTGGGCGGCCATGACGGACATTGACGAAGTCACTCATGCACAGGGACAGATAGTCTCGGCCCAGCGCACTCAGACCATCCAGAATCTTGAAGGAGGCATCCTTCAGGAAGTGCTGGTATACGAAGGCCAGGTGGTGGAAAAAGGAACCTTGCTGGCCCGGCTTTCCAATGAAATGGCTGCGTCGACCTACCGCGACGCGGTGAACAAGGCTCTGGAAGCGGCTGCTTCCATCATCCGCCTGGACGCCGAACTGACGGACAAGGCCCCGGTTTATCCTCCTGATTTCGGCGAGGATATTCTGAAAAGCCTGGGCGACGCTGTGAGTGAGCTGGGGGAGACAGATGCCCAGGCCATACGACGGCAGATCATCACTAATCAAATGGCTCTGTACAATTCCCGCAGGCAGCAACAAAAAAGCGAACTTGCTCTGCTGGAAGCCCAGGTGCAGCAACGTCAGGCGGAAGTCAAAGAACTTGAAGCCCGCAAGACGCAGACGGACAAAAGCCTGGCCCTGGCCATCGAACAGCGCAATATCGCCCAGCCCCTGGTTCAGAAGCGCGCCTATTCCCGCGTTTCCTTCCTTGAACTGGAGCAAAAGGTCAACAATCTTCAGGGTGAAGTGGCCCAGCTGGCTGCATCCATTCCCCGTGCCCAGAGCGCCGCACTGGAGGCTGAACAGCGCATTGCATCACGTCAGGCGGAAATCAATGCCGCAGTGGTGGATGAGCTGAACAAACGCCATGTCGAACTGACCAGCCTCCGGGAAACCTTAAACGCAGGCGGCGACCGAGTGACGCGGACCGAACTGCGCTCGCCGGTGCAGGGCACCATCCAGCGCATTTATATTTCCACAGTGGGCGGCGTGGTCAAGCCCGGTGAACCAATCATGGAAATCGTGCCGCTCAACGATACACTACTGGTCGAAGCGCGTATCCGCCCGGCGGATGTCGCGTTTCTCCACCCCGGTCAGAAAGCAATGATCAAGATCTCCGCATACGACTTTTCCATCTACGGAGGTCTGGAGGCGACTCTCGAACAGATCAGCGCCGATACCATCAAAGAAACCCGGGGGGCGCAGGAAGATTTTTATTACCGGGCCACATTGCACACCAAAACCACGGAATTGGTGTACCACATGGAAAAACTTCCCATCATCCCCGGCATGATGGCGCAGGTTGATATTCTTACCGGTAAAAAATCCGTACTGGATTATCTGCTCAAACCCATTCTCAAGGCCCGCCAGAACGCTCTGCGGGAACGATAAAAACCGCTGCCAAATGCCACGGAAGCCCTCGTTGAAAGCGATAATTTCAGACGCTGCACACCACAAGGACACGCCATGAGAGCTCGTAAACATAATCGTCGCACCGGATACCGTTCCCGCGTAGCGTTGATCTTCCTTCTTCTCTGCGTCGTCACGGTCGGCGCACTGGGCGCATATATCCTGATCGGCACAGGTCAGAAGCGCTTGACCGACCAGACAGTAGCAGCGCTGCTCCACCAGGCGCAAGGCCGGGTGTCCGCTCTTGTTTCCTGGTATGGCGGAGTAGAAAACCCTCTGACCGCGTTTACCCGTCAGGATGTGCTGAAACTCTTCGTTGATGGAGTCAACAGCCTCGACGGCGGTGCAGCCGAATTGCTCAAAGGAGAACCTGCACAAAACACGCAGGATGAAGAAAATACACAGGATGAAGAGAATACGGAAAGCGAAATTCCCCGGCTTCGCCGCCAGCTTCCCGCTCTGCGCTCCCTTCTCGCCGGGCAACTGTCTCCCTTTATCCTGGAACTCGACCTGGTGATGCCGGATATGACGCCTCTTGTTCATGCCGACGAACGGGGAGGAGAAAAAGCGGAGGAATTCATCCCCGACATACGAGCCGCTGTGGAAACAGCCATACAGGACAACGCCGTGCATATTTCTCCCGTGCGGATTTCAGCGCGGGGGGATACCGTCCTGACGCTTATCCTGCCTGTACAGGGGTACCTGAAAACAATGCAGGATAAACCTGAAGGAGTCCTGGTCGCCACATTGCGCCTCAGCCGGGCCGTAGGCTTGTCCTCCGTCCCGCGCGGGGGAGACAGCTCCGCAGTGGCTACACGCCTGCTGCACCTTTCCACACAAGGAGTATCCCCAGGCCAGCATTTCAAGCTGGAACAGCTTGAAGCAGGAGCAATCATTCCTCTGCCCGGCTGGAGTGCCGACGAACAAGGTTCCTTGCCCTTTGCCGTACGTTCTCTCCCTGATGGCACCTCGGTTTTTTCCGTGAGCGTCAAGGTACCGGATCTGCCCCTGGCCGTGGGAGCAGATATTCCGGAAAGTGTTGTTTTACAGGAATTCCGGGACTATCGTGATGATGTTCTGTTCTGGGCCGCCATTCTGACTCTGGGAGCCTGCCTGCTGACCAGCTTCCTGTGGTGGCGTCTGGTAGGGCGCCACGCCGAGGCCGTAAGCCGGGAACTGGAAGACCTGCATAATACGGTAATACAACAGCATGAACTTATTGCCAATATTACCGAAGCCCTCAGTGACGGACTCGTGGTGCAAAACCGCCTGGGGCGCATACTTTATGCCAACTCCGCCTTCGGGCACATCCTCGGACGCTCTGTGGCGTCTCTCATGGGCAGTGCGCCGGAAGCAGCCTTGCTCAGTTCCAGAGGTGAAGCGTTTGACACTCGCTGGAGTGAGGTACTGCGCATAAATCACCCCATTACTTTCACCAAGAAACTTTCTTCCCTTGAATCGAGCGACTCTGAACACCCCGGTCACAAACATTTTCAGATAACATCAGAACCCTTTTACGACGAAGAGGGTACTGTCACCGGCGTGGTAGCCCTGTGCCGCGATGTCACCGACATGATTCACGCGCAGGAACGGCAGCAAGCCATGATCTGGAAAACGGTCAGCGCCCTGAGCACTTCCATTGAAGTTGTCGACCCGTATTTGCGCGGCCAATCGGACCATACCGGCAATCTTGCCTTGCACATGGCCTCTTTACTGGGTTGGGACAAAGCACGCAAGGATACTCTGCGCATTGCCGCCAGCCTTTCCCAACTCGGAATGCTGCGCCTGCCGCGCGGTCTGGTCAACAAGACCGGTCTGCTCACCCGGGAAGAACGAATTCAACTGCAAAACCATGTGAACTACGCAAAGGAAATGCTGGATGGAATAGATTTCGGGCTGCCCGTGGTGGAAGTCATTATGCAAATGTATGAACGCATGGACGGTTCAGGCTACCCCAATGGCCTTCAGGGCGACGCCATTTGTGAGGAAGCCCGGCTGCTTGCTGTGGCGAACACCTTCTGCGCCCTGTTGCGCCCGCGCTCCTACAGGCAGGCATGCGCCAGAGATGACGCTCTGCATATCCTCTCCCAGGAAAATACAAAATACGATCAGCGCTTTGTCGAGACGCTGCAAATCTTCCTTGCCAGTGACGAAGGGAAGAACTTTGTTACGGAGTTGTGCGGATAACGTTACCGGTCTGTCCAGAGCATTTTGCTATTGAACATATCTGCCAGCCAGACCCTATGTTCTGGCCCGCAGGTTTCACGCCTGAAGCCGGAGCTTGCTCTCCTGTCCATGCGGGGGGAAGGGGCCGGGCTATTCCCCCCTCTCATGCAGCTCATGCAATACAACGCTTCCACGTGTAAGGCTTGCGGGAACATCAATGATCCTCTGATTACGGGAGCCGCGAAAGCGTAACGTCATTGACTTTTCAGCTTCCATAAAGGGGCCGTCCACCAGAATATCCAGTTCTTCCAGCAGGGCGCGCTTTTCCGCATCGGCTGAAATCTGTTCATAGGTATAGCCGCTGAATGCCGCCAGATTATAGCCGCGCGCCCGCAGCTTCTTTGCCAGAGCGATCAGAGCTGTACTTTGACAGAAAGGTTCTCCCCCGCTGAACGTAACGCCCCGCGTGATGGGGTTCTTCCCCACATCAGCCAGCACCCAAGACAAGCTGACTTCACGCCCGGCGGAAAAATCGTGCGTCTCCGGGTTATGACAACCGGGACAACGATGCGGGCAGCCCTGTGTGAAGAGCACATAGCGCAAGCCCGGCCCGTCTACAATAGATTCCTCAACTGTTCCCGCAATGCGCAGGGTCATCTCTTCCGTCATGGCGAAATCTCCTCTTCAGAGCAGTTCAACATTGGATTGAACAGCTCTAACCCTAAAAAAGAACCCTGTTCTCCTTTTGGGAGAACAGGGTTCTTTTTACTTCCTGATGCAGGCGGGGGCAAGCCCGCCGCTTACCGGAATTAGCCGATGAGGCTCATGGCCATCTGAGGCAACGAGTTGGCCTGGCCCAGCATGGATACAGCGGACTGGGTCAGAATCTGGTTGCGCACGAAGTTGGTCATTTCCGTGGCGACGTCAACGTCGGAAATCCGCGATTCCGCAGACTGGAGGTTTTCAGCCTGAACTTCCAGGTTGGTGATGGTGTTTTCCAGACGGTTCTGGAGAGCACCAAGGTGGGCGCGGATGTTGTCCTTGGACACGATGGCGTTGTTGATGGCCACCAGAGCTTCCTGCGCGTTGGCCTGCGTGGAAATGTTGTTCCCCGCCCTGCCGCCGTTGGCAGAACCCAGTCCGAGAGCAGAAGCTGTGGAGCTACCGATCTCGATGTAGTAGTAGTCTTCCGCTGAATCGTTCTGCGTACCGAAGTGGATCTTCATCTTGCCCGTGGAGGTCATGCCACTGCCGTTGTGAGCGCCGGACAGGTTGCCGTTCAACAGATGAATACCGTTGAAGTCCGTGGCGTTGGCGATACGGGTGATTTCCGAGGCCATCTGCTGATACTCGGAGTCAATGATCATACGCTGAGTCGAGTCGTAGGTGCCGGTAGCAGCCTGCTCAGCCAGTTCCTTCATGCGGATCAGCTTTTCGTCGATAACGCCCAGAGCGCCGTCGGCGGTCTGAATCAACGAAATACCGTCATTGGCATTACGCACACCCTGGTTCAGGGCGGCGATGTCAGAACGCATGAGTTCGCGGATGGCGAGGCCGGCGGCGTCGTCGGCGGCAGATTCAACACGCAGGCCGGAAGACAGCTTACGAGTGGAGTCAGTCAGCTTCTGATAGTGAGTGTTCAGCATGCGGCTGCTGTTCGCAGACGCCATATTGTGATTGATAACAAGAGACATACTCATCCTCCATGAATTGATGTCTTACCCGGGCGAAGCGCAAATGCGCGAACCGCGTCCCTGCGGTTTGTTCGCCGTTGTTACCCCCCTTAACGTCCTTGCGGAGAAAAGCTATAGGCTTCTCCCGGAAAATTTTTTTAAAAAGAGCGAAATAAATTAAGCAGCCTCAGGCGAACAACAAACCTTCCAGATCATCCTGCAATTCTCCGCACAAGCCGCCACTGGACATAGGCGATCCGAACAACATGGTTTTCTGATCTGCCAGAAGAGCCTTGGGGAGCATACCGGGCAGGGAATCCGCCAGAGTATCCGCCAAGCGGCGGGCCAGCAGCCAGCTTCTTGCGCCCTGAACAAAAATACTGAACTTTGCGCCAAAGGAAGGTGCCAGACTCCGCCACACAGCCAGTCTGTCGCCAACTGGTTCCAAGGCCAGCGCGGCACGCAACGCGGCACGCAACCCGTTCAGTTGTGCTCCCGGCACTCCACTGCGCCAGCCCATGAGCCAGGCCGAACGATCAAACAGCAAGCCGAGTTCCCGAGCCAGCACAAACAAATCCTGCAGTACGCTCCACGCCTCCAGCAAGGCCGCATCTTCCCAGCAGACAGGCCATACCACATCGCCGTCCAGCGTATCCGGCTCCCAGCGCGGCACATGGCTCAGGCGTTCCGCCATTCCGTCATCCGCTACGCCCCACAATCCAAGCACATGGGAGAAACAGCGCCCCGCATCGGGGGATTCCGGCGTCTCCAAATGGCTGTAACTGAGCAGCCATTCTCCTTTGCCGAATTTCCCTGCCGTCATACACGGCCTGCCGTCCAGCAGAGAAGGCCGGACTGTCACGCCGTACACGGCGTTCCAGTCTGTCAGGACTTCCTCCGGAAGCAGGGAAAGGGGCAGATCCGCCACATGCAGATCCGGACCAGGCGCACGGTACCGGGCCAGAACGCGAACATTTCCGTATTCCGGGCTTCCCGCTTCCGGTTCCTCAAACCTGCCGGGCCACCACACAGGCAGTAACGCCATTCCCCCGGATGTGGGCGCAGGAAGCGGCAGGAGAGCATCCGTTTCAAGAGAACAGGCAATATGACCGGAAACCAGATGCTGGAGCCGGTCGCTCATACC
>JAEXGX010000440.1 GCA_023450535.1 Pseudomonadota bacterium
AATATGTACAAGCAGGATTCGCCGGGCAGGCGCACCCGCGACTTTTGCCGCAGCCACGAAATCACGTTCGCGCAGAGACAGCGTTTCGGCGCGAACCAGGCGAGCCACACCCATCCAGGACGTGAGGCCGATAACAACCATGATGTTGTTCAGACTGGGTTCAAGAAAGGCAATAACGGCCAGAATGAGAAAAAAAGAAGGAAAGCACAGCATGATATCCACGCCGCGCATGATAATCTCATCTGTCAAGCCTCTGAAATATCCCGCCAACAGGCCTAGGATAATGCCTATGGCCGAGGATATCCCCACGGCCACAAAGCCTACCCACAACGATACCCGCGCGCCGTACAACATGCGAGAGAGAATGTCTCTGCCCAACTCGTCCGTACCCAGCGGGAAAGCGGCGCAGGGAGCCTGCAAAATAAAATCAAGGTGCAACGCGTCGGGATCGTAAGGCGCGAGCCAAGGGGCAAGGAGGGCAAGCAAACTCATGCCCATAACAATGACAAGCCCGGGAAGCAGGAGGCTCCGTCCTTTGAAAAATGATTTCATGAAGCCTCCGATGAAGCGCGCGCGCCGCTGCGGATCCGCGGATCTGCCAATCCATAACCGATATCGGCCAACATGTTGCCGAGCAGGGTGAGAACTGCGCCAAAAACCAGGTTTCCCATAATTAAAGGATAATCCCGCGCCATGACCGCGCCATAGAAAAGCTGACCCAAACCGGGCAGAGCGAAGATGGTTTCAATAATCACGCTACCGCCGATCAAGCCGGGGACAGAAAGGCCAAGCATGGTGATCACGGGTAAAAGAGCGTTACGCAACGCGTGACGGACAATGACTTTGCCCATGGGTAAACCTTTGGCTCGTGCGGTGAGAATGTAGTCCTGACGCAGCACTTCCAGCATGGAAGAGCGCAAAAAACGCGACGTTCCGGCAATGCCGCCCACTGTCCCCACGGTAATCGGCAGCACCAGATGCCATGCCACATCGAGCGCCTTGCCTAGCGGACTGAGTTGCGCATAGTTCATGGAGGTCAGGCCGGACAACGGAAGTACGCCGAGATCTATGCCAAAGTACAGCATGAGCAGCAGGGCCAGCCAGAAACCGGGCATGGCGAAACCAAGGAAAACAAGAACTGTCAGCGTCTTGTCGATCCAGGTTCCCTGTTTGACGGCGGAAACAATACCCACAGGCAGAGCGATGAGCAGCGTCAGTATCAGGGAGGCTACATTCATCCCCACCGTAAGCGGCAAACGTTCCATGATTTTGTCGATGACAGGCCGTGCGTCACTGGACAACGAGATACCGAAATCAAAATGAGCCAGCCGCGTGAGCCAGTCGAGGTACTGAGTCAGGAGCGGACGGTCAAGCCCATAGAGAGCGTCCAGTCGGGCGCGTACAAGCTCCCCCGCCAGAGGGTTGAGGCTGGTCTGCATGTCGGTGGGTGAACCAGGTGCAAGATGAATCACCGCAAAACTGATGATGGTGATTCCCCATAAAACGATCAGCATCCACACAAGCTTACGCAACAGGCGGAGAAAAAGGGCGGACATGGCTCCGGCCTCGCGCTTCACGTCTACATCGCGCCTTGACTGATGTCGTGGTGCATCCATACCGCGACTTCCTGCACTTCCCGGGCCCAGGCAGCCTGGTCGAGCCGCACGGACAGGAACTGGCGGTACACATCGTCCAGCATATCCAGGCAGCTTTCAATAAGGTACATCTTTTCCAGAAAAAGGGCATCAGGATCGTCGCCTTCCTCATTTTTGGCAACCTGAGGAGTGCGCAGAGAGCCGATGCTGAAATCATCTGCCTTGAGCGTCACCTGCCAGCTCATTCCGTCCTTTTCCAATCGGGCAAGAGCCCGAACCACCAACTTGCCTGTCAGCAGCCCCAGCCGGGCTTCCCGTAAGGGAGAGAGGGAACCGGAAACAGACGCTGTTTCCTTGTTGTCTCCTTCGCCGCCACGCACTACAACACGCTGTTCCATGTTCAGGGTAAAAGGCTCTCCTGTTTTTGCCGAGCCTCCGCTCATCCTGAATAGTCCGTTTGAAGTTTCACTTTTATACCATAGCCAGGTCAGAAAATCCTGTCCCAGTACAAGATCCGTATTTTCGCCGATATACGAGGCGTCAGCCATGATGTTGTTATCCTTTGGGAATATGCTGAGTTACAGGAAGCGCGTGGCTTCCACTTCGTCCAGCCGCGCTGAAATATCGTCGCCCAAAAGAGACAGCGCCAACCCGTAAGGCAGGAGCTGCTCGATATGCAAATCAAAGGTGCGCGTGAACTGTTCCTGGAACAATTCAATGATCTTTCCTTGGGTGGAAGCAAGGTAGATTTTTGAAGTCTGGGTATTCCACACGACCTGGAATTCAGAAGGAATGGGCAGAAAACGACTGCGCAGACGCAGTTTAACCTGTTCCGCTATTTCCTTTTTCCGTTCCCGGGCGACAAATTTCTTTCCCTGTTCCTTGATGCGGCGCTCTTCTTCCTGAAGCGCTATCCTGGTATGTTTTTTGAGTACGGCGGGAGGGATGCGCCGTGTGTCCAGACGCAGGGAAAAGGTAATGTTTTCCGCTTTTTCCGGAGGGCTGAGCCTCCAGGAGGCATCCAGCATATCATCGAAGTTAACCCAACCGAAAGAACGCTCTTCCGGAATTTCATCTATATCCTGAAATGCGAATTGGCGCAGTTTGTCAGGAACCGTGGCCCACAGCTCCGCGGGAAGTTCATCCACAATGCGAAAGCGTGTGAAGCTGGTGCTTGATTTCAGAAAGCTCATGATGCCCCCATGGAATGCTTCACGGCATAGTCCTTTGCCGCGATTGTCGTGTTATGGCGCAGAATACGCCAAGCGGCTTCCCGGCGCAAGGCTTTCGCTCAAACCCTAAAAAGCTCCGTGGCTCAAGACTACGCAGGAATGAAGAGTTTTCTTGCGAGGGGGCAGGAAGAAAACTATAATTATCACAAATGATGCGAATGCCGTGAGGTGAACCGTGCGTTTTGAACAACTTGAGTATTTTGTCGAAGTCGCCCGTCAGAAATCGATCACGCGCGCGGCCGCCCTTCTTTTCATCTCTCAACCAAGCCTGAGCGAATCCATGAACAATCTGGAGCGAGAACTGGGGTGTACCTTGTTTCAGCGCACCAAGCAGGGTATTTGTC
>JAEXGX010000461.1 GCA_023450535.1 Pseudomonadota bacterium
CCGGGGCGGTCTGGTTCTTCCGGAAGAACTGAAAGCCCGCTATGGCGCGGAAGTGATTGCCGCCATTCGCGGAAAACGCGTAGGCAAGGCGATATTCAGCAAAGATGACGCGGGCGTGGATGTGGACATGGCGGCAGATATATGGGGCTTTTCCGGCCCTTCCGCCGTGGACGACTTCATGGCGCATCTGGCGGAAATGCCCACGAAAAAAGAACTGCAACAGCAGTTTATGCAGGACGCTTTCAAGGCATGGCGCAACACATGGACGACGGATGAAGTTATTTTGACCGATGGCGCGGCGCGGATGCTGGAACTTGAGGAAGTGGCCCTGGCGAAGGCTGCGGGCGGACAATTCCAGAGTGAAGAAGTTTTGCGGCGGAAGGTGACGGAAGAAGTTCTGAAGCTGGAAATCGGGCAGGCGGAAAAAGCATTGGAATCCCTCAAGACAGCGGCGCGGGAGAACTCCGAAGCCGTGCGGGCGATATACCGCGCGAAGCTGAAATCCAAAGCCGCGCAAGCACTGGAACTCAAGCAAAAGCAGCGCCGGGCCGTAGCGGAGATACGGGAACGGTACAAGGCAAAGGAACTGCGGCGCAAGGGTGTGGCACAAATCCAGCGCATGACGCGGGCAAAAGCAGATGTGATTGACTATGATTGGCTGGAACAGATCCGTTCCGTCGCCAATCGTTTTGGCCTGGGCGGCAGGCGCGGTTCCGTCCGCACGCCGGAACGTCTGAAGCCGCTGCCTGAATTTCTGGCACAGGTTCAGGCAGACTTCGACACTCCGATTCCCGTTCCGGCCTGGCTGGCTTCCGTACCCGCACGGGGCATGGACTGGCGTCGGCTGACCGTGGAGCAGTTCGGGGATCTGGTGGATTTCATCAAATGGATGGACCATCAGGGCCGGGAGGCGAAAAGGCTGACTGTGGCCGGACAGAAGCTCGACCTGACCGAAGCGCTGGACACCATGACGGCAAGCATGGACTCCTTGAAAAGCAGGGAAGCCATTGCCGATTATGAAAAGAAAAAGCTGGGATGGAAAGCGGTTGCCAATCTGGGACGCAAATATCTGGCATCTATTACGCAATTTGAATATGTGTTCAAGGCGGCAGACGGATTCAGAAAGGGCGTGGAGGAAATGGACGGCCCGCATGTGAAGTATATTGTGCGGCCTCTGTATGAGGCGCGTGCCGCAGAAATGGCCATGCTGCACGATGCGGGCGCTACGTTGGACAAAATTATGAAGCCGTTCCGGGACAAGGCGGGCATAAGCCGGAGCAAGGAACGCTGGGCCATGCCGGACGTGCCGTTGCCGGAAGACGTGAAAAAACGCTGGGGCGCGTTGCCCTGGACCTATGAGCGCGTGCTTATGGTAGCGCTGAACATGGGCAATGACGGCAATCGGGCCGCGTTGAAAGGCGGCTTCGGCTGGAATGACGCGGATCTGGCGCGTATCACGGACAGCCTGACAACGGAAGACTGGACGATGGTTCAGCAGATATGGGATTATATTGACAGTCTGTATCCTCAACTGGACGCGGCATACGAGGCCGTCAACGGTCTGCCGATGAAAAAGGCACAGGCCCGCCGGGTACAGACGAAATTCGGGATGCTCAAGGGGGGGTATTTTCCGCTGATATTTGACTGGGAACTTTCTGAAAAGGCAGCCCAACAGCAGGAAACGGATGCCATGATGAACGGCGCGGCGGCGCTGATTCGCTCCGTCAAGCCTTCCGATGGTTTTACGAAAGAACGGGCGGGCGGCAGGCTTCCCCCGCGTCTCTCGCTTTCCGTACTGACCCGGCATATTCAGGACACCTGCCATTACGCCACACATGCCCCGGTCATCCACAATATCCGCAAAATCACGCAGAACAAAAGATTCCGCGATATGCTGGAAGACAAGTTCGGGAAAGACACGCTGGATCAGCTACAGCCCTGGCTGAACAATATTGCCCGCCCGCAACGGCAGGAACTGACCGGGATTGAACAGTTTATAGAATGGGGACGGCAGATGGCGACTATTCAGGCACTCGGCCTGAAGCTCACCACGTCCATGATGCAGCTTACCAGCTTTTCGGCATCGGCGCAGGAAATCGGCTGGAAAGCGGTGGGGGAGGGATTGTCCTTCATCGGGCAGAACCGGAGTGCGGCGTATGAGACTATCCGGGCGCTTTCTCCCATGATGCGTGATCGGGCGCAGACCATTAATACCGATCTCGCCCGGAGCATGGACAGGCTGAATCCGGATCGGCGTTCGCTGATCTGGGAGCATGACGGCAAGACATATGAAGCCTCATGGAATGACGTGCAGCGTGCGGTGTTCGCGCCGATGACCTTCTGTGACTCCATTGTGGCCTATTCAACATGGTGGGGCGCGTATCAGAAGGTGTTGCGGGAAACGGAAGGCGACCAGAAAAGCGCCGTGGTCTATGCCGATAGAGCTGTAGCGCTGGCCCAGAGTTCAGGAAACGCGGTAAACCTGTCCACCTTGCAGCAGGCCACAGGCTACAGGAAACTGATCACCATGTTCATGACCTGTACCATGAACCTGCAAAACCGTATCCGTTTCCAGACACGGGGGCTTATGGAGGGAATGATCAGCCCGGCGCAGTATATGGGCTATATGTTCAATGACGTGGCAACCCCGGCCATTACCGCCATGATTCTGAAAGCTCTGCTGGCGGGCGGCGATGTGCCGGACGATCCGGAAGAATACATGAAAGAGCTGGGCTATTACATGCTCTCCGGCTTCCCGATCATCCGTGATGTGCAAAGTCTGTATGAATACGGCGGGGACAGTTCTGGAACGCTCCATTCCGTCCACCCGGGCTTCGGTGCACAACTTCTGGCAAGCCGGGAAACAGGGGCGACCGGGGACGCCTGCGCATGGTGGGCGACGGGCAGTTCAAAGAAAGAGGAGGCAAACCTGTTCAGCTTTATTAAATATACGGCGGAAACAGCCGGTTTTGCGGCGGGTATTCCTTCCCGGCCCGTATTCCAGTTTTTTCAGGGGGCAAGCGATATCGTCAATGGGAAGGCAAAAAAACAATTCTCGCTGTTCGCGGGCCGGAAAGAATAAGGGGGCACCAGATGAAAGAAAAATCGACACCAAAGATGGAACCACCCCGGAGCGGGAACAGGGCAATATGATACGGAAGAAGCAAGAGAAAAGAAAACAGGGCCGGAGCGGTCGCTCCGGCCTGAGATTGATGGAAAATCCTCTTTGATGGGGGCCCCGCCCGGCAACCCCGGATGGATGGGGTCGCCGGGCGCAAAGGCGCAAAAATCAACGTCCTTCCCACACCTGCATGTCCGCAGGGGCGGAAAGCAGAACCCTGTGGCTGATAC
>JAEXGX010000014.1 GCA_023450535.1 Pseudomonadota bacterium
TAAAAACCACACATAAAGTCCCACCAGAATTTTGCCGGGGCGAGGAGCGTAAACCTGAGCTACGGCCAGGGGAAGGCCAAGCAGAAATCCGAGCGACAGCGCGCCAACCACCATGATAATGGTGACGACAGCACCCTGCGCGATATAGGGCAGGGCATTGAATACGGTGATCAGGGAATGCAGAAGTGCGTCCATTGGCTCGGAGGGTTGAAGGTAAGGAAAAAGGAACGGCAAAATGCAAGCTGTTCGCGTATTACCTCGCCAAGCGCGGCTTTGAGAACGCCACAGCGCAAAAAAATGTTGATTTATTCCGGCAAAAAGCGCGGGAGGCAATGCCTCCCGCGCCAGATGCTACTTTTGCGAGAGATATTTGTCCTGAAGTTCCTTCCAGAACGGATCGGCCTTGAGCTGCTTGTACCCGTCATTGACAAGCTTCTGCAGTTCGGCGTCGTTCTTGCGAAGAGCCACGCCGAAGTCGTCATTGGGCGCGAAGGTGCCCACGGGCTTAACTGCGCGGCCCATGGCGATGGCGTTGTTGACCGGAGCACTGTCAAGCGCGGCGGCGTCGATGCGCCCATTCAGCAGATCGGCAATGGCCATGGGCGGGGAATCGTAGGGGCGCAGAGTAAAGGGTAGTTTCTTGTCTTCCTGCAACTGCTCCAGATAGGCATGTTCATTGGTGCCGCGCTGCACACCCAGACGGATTTTGCTGTTCAGGGCCTGTTCCGCAGTCATGTCGGAATCGTTTTTCACCACGATGAGCTTGGAAATGGTGTAGTATGGTTCGGAGAACGCCACCTGGGCGGCACGCTCGGGGGAGATGCTCATGCCGGAGCAGACCATGTCAATTTTTCCAGCAAGCAGGGCGGGAATGATGCCGTCCCAGTCCATGGGCTGGTGCTTGACTTCAAAGCCCATTTTCTTGGCGATCCAGTTCATGGCTTCAATATCGAAACCAGTGGGGTTGCCGTCCTCTCCCACGTAGGAGAAGGGCGGGTAATTGGCGTCGATGCCGTTGACGTAGGTTTTGGCCGAAGCAGGGCTCGACAGAGAGCAGGCGAGGGCCACGCCGAGAAGACAGGCAAGAAGGCGTTTCATGGTGCTTCCTCGTGGAAAAAAGTGGACAGTCTCGTGGGAACGGGCCGGATGCCGAAACGCCGGGTGCGGCCTGTTCGTGACAAGTTCGAAAAATATGTCAAAAAAAGGGGTAGCGCAAGGCATTCCCTTCAGCTCCAGGAAAGGAAAATAGGAACGATTCTTGTATATTGTCCGGTTATATGATAGGACAATGAAATCGCACTTGATCAAAAGGAGAATGCAGTGGCCGCAGAAAGACAGTATAAATTCAGCTGGGATTTTATCGGAGATATAGCTTTAGGGCGTCCAAATTTGGGAAATATGACGAAAATAGAGGTATATCGTTTGTTCCAGTACACGTTGCGCGATGTTTTGGAGCAAAATTACGGAACGGAAGAAGCGGATCGTCTTTTGTATCAGGCCGGTTTTCTCGCGGGCAGGGAATTATGTGGAAAATTTGTGGGACATTGCAATTCTCTGGATGAATTCGTAAAAAAGGTTGAAACTCTGCTGATTGAGCTGAAAATTGGTGTGCTGCGCATTGAAGAAATGGAGCAGGATACAGCGCGTTTTGTCTTGAGCGTGGCCGAAGATCTGGACTGTTCCGGCCTGCCTGACAGAGGGCACGCCGTGTGCAACTATGACGAAGGTTTCATCGCTGGCTTGCTTGAGTTTCAGACGGGCCGTTCCTTCCGGGTGAAGGAGGTGGACTGCTGGTGTACCGGTGACCGGACATGCCGTTTCGAGGCCGCGCCCACAGGTGAGAGCGCTTAAGCAAGGACACCTGAAAATGAATGGAAAACTTCAGCCGGAAAGCGTGGAACGGGAAGGTTTGCCACGCGCTACCGAATTGGCCGACAAAGCTGTGCGTGCGGTGGAAGACGCTCTGAATCTGCCGCATCCCACTCCGGCGGATGAAGTCCTGTTGCGTGACGTGGTGGGATTGAGGGAGCTTCTGGAAGAAATCGCCGCGCTGCGCGAATTCTCTCTTGCCATGTCCAAAGGCGAACTTGATTATACCACCCGGTGCAGGGGCGTTGTTATCGGGGCGCTGAAGTCCTTGCAGGCGAATCTGCGCCACCTAACCTGGCAGACCCAGCGCATTGCCGCGGGAGATCTGGATGTCCGGGTAAACTTTCTCGGCCAGTTTTCCGATGCGTTTAACAGTATGACCGACCAGTTGAAAGTAACGCTCAAGGAAAAGGACAAGCTTGCCGCCCGCTACAAGGATTTGTCCGAGCATGATCCCCTGACCGGACTTTATAACAGAGCGGCCTTTCTGGCGGCAGCCGAGTGCCTTTTGAGCGGTGATATCTGCAAGGAGCACTGTTCCTCCCTGATCATGGGTGATATTGATTATTTCAAGCGTATCAACGATAAGTTCGGTCACCAGTGCGGTGATGAGGTATTGCGCCGTGTCAGCAGGCTGTACCAGGACGGCCTGCGGCAGGGAGATATTATCTGCCGTTACGGTGGAGAGGAATTTCTGATTTTTACACCGGGCACTTCCGTCTGTATTGCGAACAGGATCGCGCAACGTCTGTGTGATGCGGTGCGCGGACTGCGTATCGTCTGGTACGGAAAGCCTGTGCCCGTTACGGTCAGCTTCGGCGTATGTTCCCTGCCCCCGGTCGGGGAGGAAGGGGTTACACAGCGCTTTTTGCGAGAGTATATCCAGATTGCCGATCTCAATTTGTACCAGGCCAAGCATGCCGGGCGCGATCGGGTTATGTGCACAGAGTGTGACGAAGAGGAAGGTGCGGGCTAAGCCGAACCGGAAAAATGGACGCGCCGTGCCTCAGCTCTCCTGTTCCGTACGCAGCCATTGCAGCCACAGTGTGCGCTCGCGTGGGCCATCGCCTTCATACAGGTACACACTTTGCCAGGTACCGAGGCAAAGTTCTCCTCTCTCGAACGGCACAAGCACCGAGGCCCCTAGCAGGCTGCTCCGGATATGGGCGTCGGTATTGCCTTCTCCATGCTTCCAGTTGTGTTCGCGAGGAGCGATTTCACCAAAAAAACGGATAAGATCCCGTTTGACATCCGGATCCGCCCCTTCATTGATGGTGAGGCCACAGGTGGTATGTGCGCAGAATACCAGAGCCGTGCCGTCCGTCCAGCCGTAACTGTGCACGGCATCCCGCAGGAGAGGCGTAATATCCAGGATTTCTTCCCGCATACGGGTTTGTATTCGCAATATTTTCATCAAAAATTCCTTTATGGTTTGAAAATTTCCCCTTCAGGGAGAGGCAATCCGCACGGCCCCTAGCCACCGGTTGGGGCAGGGACTACAGATAACGGCTCAGGTATATTCCCAGAAGAACGCCGATGGCCAGAAATGCCAGGATCAACCCGAAAGATGTTCCCGATTTTTTTCTTTTCGCTTCCTCAAGCTGTTTTTTCAGCCAGTTTTTTTCTTTTGTTTCGCCCAGCAGCCGTTTAAGCGCCGTCCCTGCGGCAGTGGGCGTTTGGGCACGGGTGTCAGCGAAAAAGTCGGCCAGCGTGACATCCGTGGCATGGCCCAGACCGAGAATCCGGTACTTGTCCGTTTCATTGAGCGCCCGCAGCACGTTTAGATTATTGAAGGCCTCCAGGCTTTCCTCCGGACCTCCTCCGCGGGCGATGACGAGAACCTGCCCTCTGGCCTTTGCTATTGCGGTGCAGATTTCACGGGTGGAAGAAATGGCGACATACTGGATATCAAGTTCATAGCCTTCCTTATTGAAATCGCCCAGGATATCCTTCAGTGCCGTGCTTCCGTTAAATTTGCTGACAATGATGGAAATGGTATGGACAGACTGGGGAAATTTCCTGCTTTGCAGACCATGCCCGTTAATATTCTGTTCTTTCAGAACATACTTGATAAATTCCAGGGACGTCGATGACTGTGACGCATGAGGGGCGTATTCCTCGTCCACATAGCGCCAGTCTTCAACATCAAAATTAATAAACAAGCCGCCGGATTTTTTCGCCATGCCGATAAAAGGCCGCCCGGCCGCTTCTATGAGAACGCCGTCATCGCAACTGAAAAGCTTTTCCGTGTGTCCGAGGGATACTGCCTCCCCGGTATCCGGGCAGCGGAGAATCTTGGCTCCCCAATTGTTTGTTTCCACAATGCCCTGCAAGCGGAAGTACGGCATATGTTCTTTTGCCGCAGCGGAGAGGACAGCCGTTTGCGCGCATGTCGAAAGAAATTCTCTTGCGTGCGGAATAGGGACAAGAGGGTAGCTGAATTCGTCTTCCTGAGTCATGGTGTAGTCACCCGAAAAAAATATTCCCTGTTTCCATACGGAGAAACGGCAGTTATTGAAGAGACGGCGCTTGTCGCGCACCTGAGGGATGCACGCATTCCGACATCGCTTATATAAATGGATTTCATGATAAGGCAAACCTTGGGTATCACTTTCCGGCGAAGGGGACTTTCAATGTCAAAACACGCTTTTTCTTGACGGCCGGGACGCAGAAAACTAGATTTTTCGCGTGTATGCCGCCGTCCGAGGAAAATCCGGAACGTGTCGCATATCGCAATCTGTCCTGAGTGTGTCGCTCCTGAGGAGGGTACGTGTTCTATTCCACTGAACAATCAGATTTGACGGCTTCTCCGCAGCCGTCCACACTTCATCCCTCTACAGCCGCACTGCGGGAACGCCCCGGTCCTTGCGTCGAGGAGGAGGCGAATGCGGCCAAGAGTAAGGCGGCATTGTCCAGTGTGCTGTGGTCGGCCTTGCTCACCGTGCTCAAGCTTGCGGCGGGCATTTCCACCAACAGTTTGGGCATGCTTTCCGAAGCGTTGCATAGCATGTTGGACTTTGTGGCTGCGGGTATTACCTTTTTTGCGGTACGCATCGCCTCTGTGCCTGCGGACAGGCGGCATCCCTTCGGGCATGGCAAGGTGGAGAATCTTTCTGCCCTGGCGGAAACGGTGCTGCTTTTTATCACCTGTATCTGGATTGTCTGGGAAGCTGTAGAACGCCTGCTGTTTGAGGCCAAACCAGTGGAGCCGAGCTGGTGGGCCTTCGCGGTGATCATTATTTCTTTGATCGTTGATGTCAGCCGTTCCGCCATGTTGCGCCGGGTGGCAAGGGAGCACAAATCGCAGGCGCTGGAAGCGGACGCGTTGCATTTTTCCACGGATATTCTGTCTTCCGCCGTGGTATTGGGTGGCCTGCTCTGCGTTGCCGCAGCCCGTTTTGTGGCCCCGGACAGCCCTGCCTATATCGTCCTGACCCGGGCCGATGCCGTAGCGGCTCTCGGTGTGGCGGCCATTGTGCTGAGCGTGAGCTGGCGTATGGCTTGCCGAGCCGTAGCCGGGCTTATGGATGGCGGAACGGAGGCGGAAACACTGCGTGTACAGGAGGCTCTGGCCAGTATGGCTCCAGCCTTCCAGATTCGCCAGGTTCGTGTGCGGGAAAGTGGAGCGCGGTATTTCGTGGATTTGGTCGCGGCAGTGCCGCCGACATTACGCGTGGACGATGCGCATGAAATCAGCGATATTCTGGAAGAAGTTGTGGCTCAGGTTCTGCCGGGTGCGGAAACAGTGACGCATTTTGAACCGGATGAAACGGGGCAGCGCGATCTTTACGCAGCAGCCCACCACTTGGCGGCGTTGCACGGGCTGGGCATCCACGCTCTGGCCCTGACCATGCTGAATGACGGCCTGCATGCCTTTGTGCATATTGAATTGCCGCCGGACATGGGCTTGCGCGAAGCCCACGCCAAGGTCTCCGCGTATGAGCGGGACCTTGCCCGCCGGATCGGGGCCGTACATGTTGTTTCGCATATTGAGCCTTCGGAGCGCAATGAGGCGCAGGCTTCGCCGGATGTACCGACAGGGCGCATACGAATTCTGGAGACGTTGCGTGAAGCCATGTCATGCCACCCTGAATTGGGGCTGGCCTACGACGAGGAGATATGGACGATGGGCAACCGTACGGAACTTTCTTTCCGCTGCCATACGGACGCAGATGTTACTGTGGCCGAGGCGCACCGCAGGGCAACGCGTCTGGAAGATGAACTGCGCCGCCGTCTGCCCGGGTTGGGGAGAGTCAGCATCCATGTGGAGCCGGCTTCGTCTGAAGCGGATACGGAATGATGTATCACTGAAAGAGCCGCTCTTTGAAAGAGCGGCTCTTTCAGCACCTGCCTGTTGTTTTTCTGGCGGAAGCTATATTGGGATACAAGGTGGAGAGTGTCAGGTACGCTTACTCTCTCTCTCTCTCTCTCTCATATATATATTTTTCAGGTTCTTCAACCATGCCTTGAAAACTTTATGGCCGTTATGGAGGCGATGCAAAACCGGATAGTGGACGTTCAACCCCTGTTCATGCAGGTAGGCTACCGCGTCGGCTTCCGACTTATTCATATGCATTTTGTTGATAAAGAAGGAGTCCCATTCCGTGCGGAAATCCCGTTCCACGCCTTCTTCGCGGGCGATGGCGTTGAGAATATCGCAGTAGATGCCGCGCGTTTTCCACATTTTGGCGATGGTGCGCTCTCGGATTTCTTGTGCGGAAATAGGGAGTTCACAGGCCTTTTTGACGGCATCAGCCACGTTTTCCGGTGTGGGATCGGCCCAGACAACGTAGTCTTTGTCAAAAAATTCCTCTCGTCCGCCTCTGCTGGGTGTGGTTACCACGGGCAGACCGCACAGCAGATATTCCACGGCGGCGAAGCAGGCGCCTTCCTCGGCAGAAAGGATAAGCCCGCAACGGCTGGACGCATAGATCTCACAAAGCTGTTTAATATCATATCTATGCCATGTTGTTCCATCGAATTGAGGAAAGTGCAGATGAGGACAGGCACAATCTGGCTCTTTGGACAGAGGGAGAACAGTCTTTGCATAGTTAATATCCTGTGGATCAAGAAAATAGGTAACAAGGCAGCAATCCTGGATATTACGCACAAGCTCTATGCGCTTGTATGGAGCCATACGTGAATTTATGATTGCATTATAGCGCTTATCTCTGTTTACAATGGTATAAAGATGCTCATCCAGAAAGGCGTTCTGATTGCAAAGCTCCGAACGGATGTTGTGAGCACGCAAGATTTCCAATTCTTTTAGCTCATTAGCCAATACTGTAACGATCTGGTAGGGATATTTTCTGGCGTGTCGGTGGTAGGCGCGGTTGAAAGCATCAAATTTACGTTCGGGTAGAATTGACCAATTCAATGTCAGAACAAAATGGATTTTCCCCTCAGTGGGTTTGAGCAGGTATGGCGCGAGCTGTTTTATGGGGGAAAAGACATTCCCGAAGTTGTAACAATGGATAATCCACGGTTTTCGGGAAATGATATGAAAGCTTGGCATACCGGACAATCCCGCTATACGTTGAACAGAAAGTGCATGATGTCGCCGTCGCGCACGACGTATTCCTTGCCTTCCACGCGCAGGGTGCCGGTGGCGCGGCAAGCCGCTTCACTTTTGTGTGCCATATAATCGGCATAACTGATGACTTCAGCCCGGATGAAGCCCTTTTCAAAGTCGGTATGGATCACGCCCGCCGCCTGCGGTCCCTTCCAGCCCTGTTTGAAGGTCCAGGCCCGCACTTCCTTGGGGCCTGCGGTGAAATAACTGGCCAGCCCCAATGTGTGGTAGCCGGTGCGGATGACGCTGACCAGGCCGCTTTCGCTTATACCGTAGGAATCGAGCATTTCCTTTTGTTCCGCGTCGGAAAGTCCCTGGAGTTCTTCTTCCAGGCGGGCGCAGATTTTCACCAGCTCCGCTCCCCGCGAGGCCGCGAGCTGGCGCAGCGCCTGTACGTGGGCATTGTCTTCCGTCAGGCCGTCTTCGTCCACGTTGGCGCAGTAGATCACGGGCTTGGCCGTAAGCAGAGCCAGTTCGCGCCAGGTCTGGCGGAACGGTTCATTGAGTTCCGGGACTTCGTAGGAAGAGGCGGGTTTGCCCTCGTTCAGATGCGCAAGCAATTTCTGACATTCGTCCACAGCCTTGACCAGCTCCCGGTCGCCCTTGATTTGTTTTTGAAGGCGTTCCAGACGTTTCGTCAGGCTTTCAATATCAGCCAGCAGCAGTTCGGTTTCAATGGTTTCCACATCGCGCAAAGGATCGACACTGCCGTCCACATGGGT
Source organism: Pseudomonadota bacterium (assembly GCA_023450535.1). Lineage (GTDB taxonomy): Bacteria > Desulfobacterota > Desulfovibrionia > Desulfovibrionales > Desulfovibrionaceae > Mailhella. Next base: position 8,164 of record JAEXGX010000014.1, read on the forward strand.
GATGTTTTCGTCTTCAAAACAGCGCACAACTTCCACAATCGCCGCACATTCGCGGATATTGGCCAGAAACTGATTCCCCAGGCCTTCTCCCTTGCTCGCGCCGCGCACCAGCCCGGCGATGTCAATGAAATCCACGGTGGCGTAAATGGTCTTGGCGGGCTTGACCAGTTCGGTAAGGGCGTCCACGCGGGCATCCGGCACCGGCACGGTGGCCTTGTTCGGTTCAATGGTGCAGAAGGGATAGTTAGCGGCCTCGGCGTTCTGCGCCTTGGTCAGGGCGTTGAAAAGCGTGGACTTGCCCACGTTGGGCAGACCGACGATGCCTATGCTCAGTGCCATGCTGTGCTCCGTGCGGAGGGTGTATTAAATAAGGAAAGGAGCAGGACCGCTCCGTCTCGTATTTTTTGGCGAAAATGCGCGCCAAGGCTGAAAATAAGCAAAAGGGCAGGGGAAGGCAACCTAATTTGCTGTGGGAGACGGCGGCTCTGGTGTTGAAAGATGCTGTTGTGCATGGTGTGGGGTATCGAATTTCGTTTTGTTCGATCTTTTTTATCCTTCCGTCCTCCGGCTGGGACAAGGGGAGTTGTGTCATGGGCGGGCTTCGCCCTCCCCTCCGACACTCCCCCTCCCATTTACTGGCACACAACCCTTCCCGTATCGTTCTGTCCTGTCTTCTCTGTCCCTTCCCCAGTCCAAGGTATTTCGGACTCCGAAACCATGAAAGTCCGTAACAACATAGAAATACGGAAGAAAAATATTTGCACTCCAGACGTTATGCCAAATGCAGCACTTTGGAGCAGTAACGCCTGAGGTTCAAAAAAGCTGGAGCGTCGCCGCCCCACGAGCAGAGTATTAAACGGCGCGCCCGCAAATTGTGCAATGAGTTGCATTCAATTTGCGGGCATCCACAGTGATCGAGTAAGTGCGAAAGTTGAAAAAAGGAGTGGGTCGGCGCGGGGGTGTGCAGAGGGGGCCGAGTAGGGCGAACCTCTCTGCCCTGCCCGGAGGGCAGAAGGACAAAGAAGTTCAAACTACAGAAATTCGATGCACAAGCCTCTGCATCACAAGTTTTTTCAGGTTAAGCGTTGCCTGGCCTTCCTCTGCAATCAGTTGCGGGGGAGCTTTGTTCTTACGGTCGGCCCCAGAGGCTGCGAACCGGAAGAGTCGCGCAGGAGCGGCAACAGCTCATCCGTGATAGGCACGGTTCCGGAACTTGCGGCCAGCACATCCCGCGTAGAGGTGTGAATAAGGCGCATATTGAACCGGACACTGAGTTCGGTGACGGTGTAGGTTCCCACCAGGACAGCGTGGGTATTCACGTCACGCGAAGCAAGTTTTTTGGTGTCGCGGGTAAGCAGAAATTCTCCCCGCTCGGGAGTCATGAGCACTTCATCGCCTTTGCGCAATTCTTCAAGCTTATACCCGCGTTCCTTGAAGTAACGGGCCAGTTCTTCGGACATCTGGCGGGCCAGCGGGCTGGTGCGCTTGAGGTTGTCCAGCAGGACGGGCACGGTGCAGGCGATGGAGATTTGGTCACGCGTCATTTCCGAAGGAGTAAGAATGCGCATGAGCTGTTCGTCAAGCTGCTTGCCGATATTGTCGGCGGTTTTGGGCACAAAGCCGATAGTCGGGCCTTCGTCGGGAAGGAGTGCGTCAAGCAGGTCTGCACGGGCAGGCGCAACGCTCACTATCAGCAGCATGGCAACACAAAACAGAATTCGGCGAAAAGGCATGGCGGCCTCGCGTGCGCGTTCAGCGCAAGGTTTTAATTTGCAGATCCACGACCGCCAGTTCATGTTTCAGACTCTCCACGACATTCGGCGTACGTGCGGCCGCCAGAGCCAGGGCGAAGTGCTGACGGGCCAGTTCATAGCGGTATTCTGCCTGATAACGGCGGGCTAATACCCAATTATCCATGGTTTCATCGGATTCCGCAACAAGAGAGGAATGGAAGGAACATCCGGCCAGAAATAGTCCCATGAGCAAAGGGACAAGCAAAATTCGTAACAGGCGCATGTTATTTCCTCCCGGGGTTGATACGCAGGCCTCCGGCGCGAAGAGGAGGCTGGGCGCTCATGCGCTTGAGCATGTCGTTCATGGGCAACACCAGCTGGGCTGTACGCAGTACCATGCCATCCGAGGCGCGTACCATGCGGGCATTGACGAACAGGGCCTCTTTGTCACGATAATAGGTACCGAGAACTACAGCCGCCCAGTCCTGCCGAACCCGGATTTTTGACAGCGCGCGGGACAGGGCGAATTCGCCTTCCTCGGGGCGGGTCTCAATCGTGCCGGAAAAGCGGTATTCCCTTACGGAAACGCCGCGTTGGTTGAACTCGTAGAACATGGCTTCAGCCAGATAACGACCGAACCCGGATGTCTGGTTGAAGTCGTCCAATGAAACAAAGGAAGCGGGTACGGCCACGATATTTTTCAGAGCATCGTTCGGCCAGGTGTCCAGCATCTGATCGACGAGCTCACGCACCTTGAGCTTGAGTTCCTGGGCGTTGACAAAGCGCGGGTCAGGCGAGAATTTCGGCCCTCCGGGCAGGAGGAGATAATTTCCTTCCATATCCGGCAACAGTATCGAGATTTCTTTTTCATTTTTTTCCCGTACCGTGAAGGAACCTTCGGGTGTGGTGACGCGGCCTTCATAATCGGGCGATCTCACATAGGCACCGGGGTCGGCAAGCGTCGCCCCTTTTTGGGAGGGGGAGGAAGCATGAGCGGCGACGAATCCCGCAGGGCAGGGCAGGGCAGCGAGGCACAAAAACAGACATAAAAAGGGGGCTCGCATGGTATCTCCTTCCGGAGCGGGGCAATAAGATTCCGCTACGGCGCACAGTCTTCAAATTGATGAAAAGCGCTCGTTGCGGCTTGCTTTCCTGAAACACTTTTGCGTCCAAGGGAAGTACTCTTCCGGGACAGTATTCAGTCAGTCCACAACACGGCAGAGCCGTGACAGTTCGCGCTTCTCGGGGCTGCTGAATTTTTCAGCAGCCTTGTTATCTCTACTCTTTTCGGCGTTTTCCAGAAAAGGTTAAGAGGCGCGGCCGCTCCTTGCAAGATGAGGTGCACAGGAGTTTATTCTTCCATCTGAAAGTCCACGCGAATTTTATACAGCCTGGTGGCTGGCAAATTGAGCAGGGCAATGCCGGTGCGGCGCGTGATTTCTTCCAATGTGGTGCAAACATCTTCCCAGGAAGGGCCGATGAGAGTGAACCAGATATTGTAGGCATGGTCGCGCAGATAATTATGGGTCACGCCGGGATGGGAATTGACTTCGGCCACAAAGGAGTCGAGCTGCTCCTCGGGCACTTTTGCGGCACAAAGGGTAGAGCGAAAGCCAAGTTTTGCGGACTGGAAATTGGCCCCCATCCGCCGGATCAGCTTGCTCGTCTTCATGCGGCGCACGCGGTTCAGGGCCTCCTCTTCAGTTATGCCGAGCTGTTCGCCAAGGGCTGCATAAGGCCGGGAAACGAGAGGAAACTCCGTCTGGATGATGTCCAGAAGGCGTTTATCTATAAGGTCAAGCTGCGTCTGGTCCATGATGTGACTCGTTGGGATGTGACTCTCGATGCTCCGCGTCCTTTCTGGAGAGAGGCCGCGGGGCGGGGTCGTCGTGAATGAGTTCCGACATGCGGATGCCGTTTTCCCTGTAATGTTCGCGCAAAATATGCTCGATGTGGGCGGGGTCGCCTTCGTTGATCGCTTCGGCAATGACGAGGTGGCGCTCATAGAATTCTTTGGGCGTGAACAGGGTAATCCAATATTGATAATAAAGATATTTGGAAATGGTGGCACAGGAGGAGCGGGCCATTTCCACAAGCCGGGCATTTGTACAGGCAGACAGCAGGGCCGCGTGGAATTGTTCGTCTATTTCGGCCAGCTCGTCAAGGCGTGTGGCATAGCTGAGTTGTTCACCCATGCTGGCGACGACGGCCTGAAACGCTTCTCTGTCTTGTGCCGTCCAGTGCCCCACCGATTCCGCAACGCCCGCTCCTTCCAGAATGCCCGCTACGGCGTAGCTGTCATAGATTTCCTGAGCGGTCATGTGCCGGACGTTTTTGCCTTTTTGTGGTTCGGCGCAAATCAGGCCTTCCTGCGCAAGAGAAAAGAGCGCCTCACGAATGGGCGCACGGCTGATGCCCAGCCTTTCCGACAGAAAAGCTTCTCGCACGGGAGCCCCCGGGGAAAGTTCACCGGAGCGGATGAGCGAACGGATATATGCCACAGCCTGGATGCTGTACGTTTCCTTTTTAAAGTCCATGAAAGCTCCTGCGCGGATGGTGCGCCTGCGTTATCATAGGCGAGGGGCAGTTTTTTGCAAGGATGGGATAATGCGGAAAATCTGAAAAAAAGCCGGATTGCCGCCAGTCTCTGTCCGGTGTTGCGGGCGGGAAAGGCGGAATCCGGCGGGAAAAGGGGCGCGACCGGGAGAAATCGCGCCCGGAGGAGCAGGCTAGTCGCGGAAGGTGGGCAGGTAGGCGTACAGCGCCGGAGAACCGCCCGTATGCAGGAAGAGCACGTTAGCACCCTGGGGGAAGTGATCCTTGCGGATGAGGTCAACCATGCCGGACATGGCCTTGCCGGAATAAACCGGGTCAAGCAGGATGGCTTCGGTACGGGCGAGCAGCTTCACCGCTTCCACCATGCCGTCATTGGGCAGGGAGTAGCCGGGCTGGTAATAGGCGTCAAAGCAGGTGACAGCCTGATCGGGCAACTTCACGTTCGCACCGATAAAGTCCAGGGTTTCCTGCGCGAGCTTGCGCACGATGCCTTCCTGCACGTCGCGCGGGCGGCTGACGTCCACGCCGGAGACAGGGATATCCACGTTGTTGCCGACCATGCCGGCGACCATGCCAGCGTGAGTACCTGCGCTGCCGCTGGGCACCACGATGTGATCGATCTTCAGGCCCATGTCGAAGAGCTGTTGCATGGTTTCCTGCGCGCAGCTCACGTAGCCAAGAGCGCCGATGCAGTTGGAGGCTCCGCCCGGAATGATGTAGGGCTTTTTGCCCTGTTCGCGCAGCTTGGCGGCAAGTTTTTCCATTTCGTCCAGCATGGGGGAGCCGCCGGGCACGACGGTGATGCTCTTCACGCCCATGAGATGGAACAGGAAGTTGTTGCCGGAAGCTTCAGGTTTGTAGCTGTCTTTTACGCGTTCTTCGAGCACGAGGTGGCAGTCCAGCCCTTCATGCACAGCCCAGGAGAGCGTCAGACGGCAGTGGTTGGACTGCACTGCACCGCAGGTGATGATGGTGTCCGCCCCCTTGGCGAGGGCGTCGGCGATGGAGAAATCAAGCTTGCGGGTCTTGTTGCCGCCCGCGCAACCGGGCAGAAGGTCGTCGCGCTTGATGTACACGTTCACCTTATTGCCCAGCGCCTTGGAGAAGTTGGGCAGATATTCGATGGGGGTGGGGGTTTTCACATAGCCGCGACGAGGAAACTTGGCAAGATTCATTGTGTGCTCCAAAAAATAAAACGTTAAAGTGTTGCGAGTGAAATTATGGAAAATGAGGCTGCCGATAATTTCGGCGCAAATTCCGCAAAGCGGGGTTTGTCATCAATCTGAAGAAAAACGCAGTTTCTTCGGATCACAGGCCCGGATCAACTCCTGAGCGAGAACGCTGGTGGCGTCTACTACGGGTACGTTGAACAGGCTGGATTCAGTGAGCGCGAGCGGGATTTCCGTACAGCCGAGCAAAATGGCTACGACATTTTTTTCCGCCAGATCGTGTGCGGCCTGGTGCAGTATGTCACAGGCAGTACGGGAAACCGGGCTGGATGACGCCTTGATGCCATATTCCCGGTTGCTGATGGCGTCCTGTACCCGTGCGCAGCCTTCGTCGTCAAGAATGACGGGGACAAGCCCGGCTTGCTCCAGTGCATTCTGGTACAGGCGGGTACGGAGCGTTGCCACAGTGCCCATCAGGCCTACGCGGGAGCCGCGCGGGCAGATGCGGAGCATGTGGGCCACAGCAGCATCGATGATGTGTACGAAGCGGACCTTGCGTCCTGTGGCCGCGAGCCGTTCCAGCGCCACATCGAGAATGCGTGGGCTGTGCGCGGTATTGCATGGCATGCCGATAATCGTCGCCCCTGCTTCCGCCATCCGTGCCATGATGTCGCCAATGGCTTCGCCGGGATTTTCCTTAGTCAGTCCCAGCAGAAATTCAGGGCGTACGGGAATGTCGCCGGGAAAAGAATACAGCATGACCGGAAGATGATCCTGATCGTGGTCGCCTTTTGTCCGGTCGAAGATTTTACGGACAAGGTCAAGCCCCGCATAGGGACCCAGCCCGCCGACAACTCCGATGCAGTGGTGTTCGCTCATGAATGTTGCTCCTGTGCGGCGGAAGAGAATACTCCCGCCGCTGCATACCGCACGAGGCTCAGTTTTCCGTCGCGTCCCGGCATTCTCCTCCGTGTTCCAGCTTGGACACAAGGAGCGCGCCCGTGGCGTCGCCGAGGACGTTGATGGTGGTGCGGGCCATATCCATGATACGGTCTACTCCGGCCACCAGAGCAATGGCTTCCAGCGGAATGCCGACCTGAGTAAAGACCATGGTGATCATGATCAGGGCCGCGCCGGGTACGCCCATGGAGCCGACCGAGGCGAGCACCGCGAGCAGGATGACCGTGAGCTGCTTGTCGATGGGCATGGGGATGCCGTAAACTTCTGCGGCGAAGATGGCCGCGATGCCCATATAAATGGCCGCGCCGTCCATGTTGATGGTGTTACCAAGGGGAATGGAGAAGCTGGAAACGGACTTGGACGCACCGAGCTTCTGTACACTGAGCAGGTTGGAAGAAAGGGCCGCCGCGCTGGAGCAGGTGGTGAAGGCGATCATCAGCGGCTCGGACACACCTTTGAGGAACTGTGTGGGCGTCAGGCCGGCAAATTTCACGCAGGGCAGATAAACGATGAGTATCTGAGCCAGACATGCCAGATACATGACGCCCACCAGCTTGATCAGGGGAAGCAGTACGCTCAGGCCGTGATTGGAAACGGTGAAGGCCATCAGGCCGAATACGCCGATGGGGGCGTACAGCATGACGATGCCGGTAATCTTGATCATGACCTCCGCGCAGGCGTCAAAAAAACGGAACACGTGTTCGCCTTTTTCACCGATCATACTCAGGCCAAAACCAAAGAGCAGGGCGAAGAAGATGATCTGGAGCATCTTGCCCTGGGAAAGAGCTTCCACAGGATTGATAGGCACGATGTCCATGAGCACTTTGATCAAAGGAGGTGCGGACACTTCCTTGGCGCTCAGATTTTCCGTGGGGATGGACAGGCCGAGGCCGGGATTGATCAAGTTGGCGAGAATCAGGCCGATGATCACAGCCCCAGCCGTGGTCGCGAAATAATAGACAATGGTTTTTGACGCGACGCGGCCGAGTTCTCGCACATCGCATACACTGGCTGCACCGGCGATAAGGGTAGTAAACACCAGCGGCACGACCACCATGCGCACAAGATTGATGAACAACTGACCGACAGGTTGAAACCAGCCAGGGTTGAATCCCATCACAGGAGCAAGCGCTCCTACGATAATACCGAGAATCATGCCGATTGCCATCTGTGTTGGCAAGCTCATCCGTGCTTTCATACCTTATCTCCTGAATAGAGGGGGGGGAACAGGGAACGGCGGCAATATGCCGACGGTCCGGCATGCGGTGATGTCCTTTGAAAGTAAGGTGGAATGTTGTCTAAAAACGAATGTCGACATTTTCTTGATTCGTAATCTTCCACTGCGTGATTTCTTTGTCAAGAGGGTTTGAAGGTTCTCGCAAAAAAATTTGCCCCCCCGCAAAGGCACAGCTTGCATAAAAACAAGGCGCGAGAACTCTTTCAGGAGAATTCCCGCGCCTTGTGTCACAGAGTTTTTTTGGTTTATTTTTTCAAGTGTTCCAGCCTCGTCGGCTGATAGGAACACAAAGGTTCCTGAGCCATGGGGTCGCCGGTCATGGTGTAGGCGCGGGCGCGACAGCCGCCGCAGAATTTATGATATTCGCAAGGGCCGCACTTGCCCGTATACGCTTCCTGATCGCGGAATTTGAGGAACCAGGGCGTGCTTCGCCACAGTTCGGGAAAGGGGGTTTCGCGTATGTTACCGCAATCCAGATTCAGGTAGCCGCAGGGTTGCAATTGACCGGTGTGGCTGATGAAACAGAAACCCGTGCCGCCCAGGCAGCCGCGCGTCATGGCGTCCATGCCAAAGGTATCCAGCGTGACGCTTACGCCTTCCTCACGGGCGCGCTGGCGCATAATGCGGTAGTA
>JAEXGX010000039.1 GCA_023450535.1 Pseudomonadota bacterium
GAGAGAGAGAGAGAGAGAGAGAGTATGTGTGTATATTTAAAATTAAATATTTTCAAAAAATTCAAATAATACTATAAATATATTTATATATAAACAATTTTATACTCAAAATATATTCAAGTAAAAAAAATTATATTGTATTTACTTTAAATATAAACATTAATAAACTCAAAACACACTAAATATATGACTATATTACAATTTGGCAGTTTATCATTTCCCTGTGCTGAGCCGCCGTACACAGGCCATATAGCAAAATCAACATATTACAAAATATATCTTCCAGCTAAACACCTCATATTTTTTCTATAAAAACTGACTGTAAAAATTCTTTTGGCATCATATTCTTTATCAGATTAACTATCAGTACCATTTAAACAATGCACATCTTACCTGGATATATTTCAATATATCTATTTATCCCTGAACATAAAAAACATTTCCAAAATAAATAACATAAAATCTTGCTTTACGGCGCAACAAAGTCACAACTTGCCTACCTTTTTCGGGTGTTTCCGTTTGTGTCTCTCACTGCAACGCTCAGGGCGCATCACACCCCCTCTTGACACATCTTCCCCCTGGACATAAAAAACATTTCCAGAATAAGTAACATATATTTTTTTCTATAAAAATTGACTATAAAAGTTCTTTTGGTACCATATTCTTCATTATACTAACTATTAACACCATTTAAATGGTGCACATCCTGTCTGGATATACTTTAATATATCTATAAAAATAAGCCATCCATGCCTCAATATACAATATATATTATGTATTTTGGCTGCAAAGGAGAGCATTATGCTAAAAAAAATCGATATCCGTAACCTCAAAAAGAACATGTTTGTAAGTGGAGTAGAAGACGACATTGATCATGATAAAGAATTATATACAAAAGAAGGATTTATTAAACATGATGATATTGGGATGATCCTTTACAATCAAGGTTATCGATGGTGTTATATTTACACTAATTTTTCAAATTTACCTCCAAATAATAATGAGTTGGAAAATAATTCCGCGCAACAACACTACAAAGAACAGACTTCACTTGTTTTAAAACCTTCTACACCTTCCATACCTTTTCATGAAGAACTGTCACAAGCCCTGAATATCCGTGAAACAGGAATGACGCTTGCCCAAAAAATTTTTCAGAACAGGCCGGCTGTCGAGCTTCCTTTTGGCGACATAGAACGCTTTGTCAGCGACATGGAAACCAGTCTGAGCCGCAACAGCAACGCCATGCTCTGCCTGTCCAAATTGCGCAAGGAAGACGATTACACATTCTCCCATTCGCTTAACGTCGCACTCTTTGCCATACTGCTGGGGGAGCAGCTCGGCCTGGAACGAAAACTTTTGCAAGATCTGGCTTGCGCGGGCTTTTTGCACGACATAGGCAAGATGTTCGTCGCCCGGCAGGCTCTCAATTTTCCTGGAAAACTCTCCCCGTCCCAGATGAAGGAAGTACGCAGTCATGTATTGCGCGGTTATGACTATCTCAGGCGCCAACCCGGCATATCCGATGTCGTTTTGAACGGAGAACTCGATCACCAGGAGCGCTATGACGGAAGTGGGTATCCCCACGCCAAAACAGGGGAAGAAATCAGTCTTGCAGGGCGTATACTGGCCGTGGTCGACGCTTATGACGCACTTTCAAGTGCGCGCTGCTACAAGCCCGCGATGTTGCCTTCCAAAGCTCTTTCGCTCCTGTACCAGGAAAGAGAACGCTCTTTCACTCCGGGGTACGTGGAAACATTCATTCAGAGTGTGGGAGTCTACCCCCCCGGAAGCTGGGTGCGTCTGTCAGATCACAGGCTGGCGCTGGTCATGGAAGTCAATATGCAAGACCGCCTCCGCCCCGGTGTGACGGCAGTTACGGACAATACCGGAACCCCCTGCCCGCCGCACATCATCGATTTGGAGAAACATGAAGAACTCTCCATCCTCGGGACGGTACAACGCGTTCCCCAGGCCTGTCTCAGCCATGCGATGAGTCTGTTACGGCAGGCGAAGTAGCATATAGGTTCTGTTGTCGAACCGTGTTGATACCTCCGCGCTACACATAGAGCGTTGCCCCAGTTCCAGCGGCAACGCATGTTGCCGCAAAGGCAACCCGTGTTCCACACGGGCAGAGGGCACCAGGTATCCACGGCCGGCGTCACTTCACCTCGTGAAGCTACGCTTCCCTCAGTTCCGCTCCGCGAAACATTGCTTCCGCTCCTCGCCCCCCTCCATGCCGCCCTACCAGGCGGCGGGGGGGGCGTCGCTCCAAACGCGCCACGGCGCGCGCCTCCGGCGGTCAAGGCGTATCCTCAACAGCATTCTGCAACAGAGCGAGCATATACTCTATCTTGACTATTCCATCCTGTTCACATAGATTGAAAAGTTCAATCTTCAACTTTTACCCTTCAACACTTATGCCAAAGCATTTCAATCCGTGCGAAGCACGCACCCTCATCATACTGGCTATTCCTGTCTTTTTGGCCCAGCTTGCCCAAACCTCCATGGGGTTTGTAGATACTGTGGTCGCAGGCCGGGTCAGCCATATTGATATGGCTGCCGTTGCCGTTGCCAGTTCCTTCTGGATTCCCGGCACTCTTTTCGGGCTCGGCCTGCTCATGGCCATTACACCCCTGGTGGCGCAATCCATCGGTGCAGGGCATAAAGAGGGCCTGGGGCGCTTTTTGCGGCAGGGCGCATGGCTGGCGCTGGCCCTATCTGTGTTGCAAATAGCTTTTTTTTATGGCGTATCCCGTTACATCACCAGAATGGAAGGCATTGATCCCGCACTTTCCCAAATTACTGCGCGCTATCTGCACGCGGTCACCTGGGGCGTGCCCGGTTTCATGTTGTACGGCGCGCAGCGCGCGTATCTGGAAGGGCACGGCCGTACCCGCCCGGCCATGATCGCCGGGATCATTGGTTTGTGCGTTAATGCGCCGTTGAACTGGATCTTCGCCTTCGGTGAATTCGGCATGCCCCGTTTGGGCGGTGTAGGTTGCGGAGTGGCTACAGCCGTAGTCTGCTGGCTGATGTGTTTCATTCTGAGCTTTTCCGTGCGCCGCCTGAACTCTCGCGCAATCCGTTTTGAAGCTCCCGATCCGCAACTCGTAAAACGGATTACCAGGATCGGTCTGCCCGGGGCTTTCGCCATGCTGGTGGAAACTTCCAGTTTCGCTATCATCGCGTTGCTCATTGTCCCCCTTGGAACCATTGCCGTGGCCGGGCACCAAATCGCCCTCAACGTCAGCGGTCTGGTCTTCATGCTTCCGCTTTCGCTTGGCACGGCCACCACCATCCGAGTGGGGCTACGCCTGGGTCAGGGGAATATCGCGGAAGCCCACAGTGCGCGCATGACTTCATTGTATATGGCCACGGCCATTGCCTGCGGCACGGCACTGCTTCTCTATCTGTTCCGCTTCCCCATTGCCAGGGTATACAACAATACCCCGGAAGTCATTGCGTTGGCCGGAATGCTCATGTTCTACAACGCCCTGTACCAGATCCCGGACAGCATCCAGATGGTGACCCTCGGCGCGTTGCGCGGCTATAACGACACCCGCGCCATTTTCATTGTGGCCTTCCTTTCCTATTGGGGCGTCAGCCTCCCCATTGGATACATACTCTGTTTCCATGGGTTGCCCGGACTAGCGGCTATGGGCGTAAAAGGCTTCTGGATCGGCTTTATTGTGGGTTTGTGCTGTTCTTCCGTGCTGTACCTGTTCCGCCTGGCGCGGCTGGAGCACCTGCCGCCGGAAGTACTGAAGGCCAAGTTGACAAGATAGACAAGCGTATTTCCGGAATCATTTCGTCCCGAAATGGTTCCGGAAATACACTTACCAGGCTGTTCAGCATTGAAATCATACATCGCCAGAACGCGATATTCCGGCCCTTGCCCGTGCCGCGCCCCTTGCGTATGCTGTGCCTATGTACTTCCCCACGGCTGATATCGTTCTTTCCCCCTTCCTTCCGCCCCTGGCCGCTTTTATCCTGTCTTTTTTCACGAGCATGGGCGGCGTATCCGGGGCCTTTCTTCTGCTCCCACTGCAAATTTCACTCGGTTACACCAACCCCTCGGTCAGCGCCACCAATCACCTTTTCAACGTCATTGCCACACCGGGCGGCGTATGGCGCTATTACCGGGAAGGCCGCCTGTTGGCTCCGCTGGCGCGCTGGGCCGCGCTGGGCAGTCTGCCCGGTGTGCTGATCGGGGCGTTCATCCGGCTGGAATGGCTGGCCGAGGCTTCCCGTTTCAAAATATTCGCCGCCGCAGTCCTGCTGCTTCTGGCCGCCCGCCTGCTGTCCGGACTGCGAAAAAAGAAACGTGAACGGAACGCCCCCGGCCGCTCCAGACCTGTCATTCTGGAGCAGAGCTTCCACCGGCTCCGCTTTTCCTTTCACGGGGAAGAATATAACTGCGACCCGCGCGCCGTATTTCTGCTGACCCTGCTGATCGGTCTGGCCGGCGGCATCTACGGTATCGGCGGCGGTTCCATCCTCGCGCCGTTTCTGGTTTCGGGCTTCCGTCTGCCGATACACGTCACAGCGGGCCCTACTCTGCTGTGTACGCTTGTCACTTCCGTCGGTGGCGTACTGGCCTACGAACTGCTCGCCCCCCTGTATCCCGGCCTGTCAGTCGGCCCGGACTGGCTGCTGGGTCTGCTTTTCGGCCTGGGTGGACTTGCGGGCATGTACGCAGGCGCACGCTGTCAGAAATACCTTCCTGAGCGCCCGGTTCAATTGCTGCTCGCGCTTATTGTTCTTGGCACGGCTTTTGGCTGGCTGCGCCCTTTGATATAGCTTTTTTGCATAACCCCCAGAGCCAGGAAGAAAAATACCCCATGATCGACCTCCCCTTGCAACGCGTCGCTGCCATTCATGATCTTTCCGGTTTCGGGCGGGCGTCCCTGACCGTGGCCATTCCCATCCTGTCCAGCATGGGCGTTCAGGTCTGCCCCTTGCCTACGGCTGTGCTGTCTTCCCAAACATCAGGCGTGGCAGGCTTCACCTTTCACGACCTCACCAATGAAATGGGACCCATACTTGATCACTGGGAGCATATGGGTCTGAAGTTCGATGCCGTATATTCCGGATTTCTCGGCAATCCGCGCCAACTTGAAATCGCGGCCCGGTGCATCCGCGACTTTCTCAAGCCGGGCGGCTTCGCGCTGGTTGATCCGGTGCTCGGCGACAATGGCACCCTTGACCCCACGCAAACCCCGGAAATGGTGAATGCGATGCGCCAGCTTGTCGGGCATGCCCACGTCATCGCACCCAATCTCACCGAAGCGGCCTTTCTGCTGGATGAACCTTTCCGCCCCGATCTTCCCCCGCACGAACTCAAACAACAGCTCGTCCATCTTGCGGAAATGGGACCGAGGTACGTGGCCATTACCAGCGCGCCCTCGGAACGGGAAGGCTTCTGCGCCGCCGTGGCCTACGACCGGGAGCAGAACAGATTCTGGAAAGTGGAAAGCCCCTGGGTCCCCGCCTTCTACCCCGGCACGGGTGATACCTTTTCCAGCGTTCTGGTTGGAGCGTTCCTTCAGGGAGATAGCTTGCCCGTCGCGCTGGAGCGCGCCGTGCGTTTCGTCACGCTGGGCATCCGGGTCACCTTCGGCTACGATACCAGACACAGCGACGGCGTGCTGCTGGAACGCACGCTTCCCGCCCTGCGGGATCGCTGCGACATAGGCGGTTACACTGCCTTCTGAACAAAATTTTCTCTGAAAGACATCGCTCAGCTTGACCGGCGATAAAGGAAAGTTCAAAAAAAACGATAAGACAAGCATGCAGAAAGCGAAAAGTTGTTTTCTGTACCGAAGCCACCGAGGTCGTCATGTACTCCGTTTTTTCCCCGTTTTTCCGCCGTAGCGCAGGTTCCACGCTCCCGGCCTTTCTCCTGATCTGCCTGAGCCCCTGGGGGTGCGCCACGGCGGCGCCCGTTCCCCCTGCTCCGGCCCAGACTCAGGCTCCGGTACAGCCTGCGGCGCGCGCTCCTGTCCCCGCCGGCATGCAGCGTATTTACGTTTTCGACTCCATGGACAGTTCAATGACTCCCATGCTGTGCCGTCCGGAAAATCCCGCTGTTCCCGCCGCAAAGGAAGGGCGTCTGGGCGTCAAAACCGGAACAGGAAACTCGCTTCCGGCTACGACCGTTCCTGCCCGAAACGCTGCCCCGGTTCCGGCGATCGCTTCCCCCCGAAGCACGGCCCCGGCCCCGCAGGCTCCGCTCCCTGCGCAGAATGCGGGCATGGGATCCAGCCCTGCTTTTTCCCCTGCTCCCGGCCAGGTAGTGCCCTCACCGTATTCTCCCGCTTCCGGCATTCCCCCCTATGGCGGAGGAAAAATCGTTCCGACCCCGCTAGAGCAGGAAATTCAGACCATCTGGAAATATTACGCCCGCCGCGATCAAGCCTATCTGCCCCGCGGTGAAGGGCCATTATGGGGGCCGTCTCCTGACCCGGCCGCACGTAAACAAGTGCCGGAATTTTCCAGGACGTATATCCGCGCCTCGGCGCCTGCCGCAAGCAGGCCCGCCCCCAAAACCACTCCAGCTTCGCAGTCTCAGGCAACTCCCGCAACTGCCCCGCAAGGAGTACGAAATCCTTGTCCGGATGAAACAACTCCGGGCATGCAGGGTTCTCCCGCAGGACTCGCTCCGACGGTTCCGCGCTCTGCGCAGAGCGCGGAACCGCTCGCTCCTTCTGCCTCTGCCCCTCGTGCTCCTTCAGCTCTTGCCCCGGCTGCGGGGAGCGGCTCTCTCCCGGCGTCAGCTCTCAATACCACGCCGCAGATGCCCGCCCCAACCGTACCCGCATCCCGCAGCTTGGGCATGTAAGGGGATTTCAGCTTGACGAGCCTCTGACCCAAGGCTATAACTTTCAATTCCGATACTCTGAAGGAGATTGTGCGTCATGAAAAGAACCTATCAGCCCAGCAAAATCAGCAGAAAGCGTACCCACGGTTTCCGTGCCCGCATGAGCACCCCCAATGGTCGCGCCCTGATCAACCGCAGACGTGCCAAGGGCCGCAAGAGCCTGTCCGCCTAGTCGGGCTTTTCAGGCATAGCCCGGAAGGGAGCCTGTCAGCAAAGCAAGCAGGGCCACATGCGACCGATATTCCGTGGCCCTCTTGTTTTGTTAAAAAACGGCTTTCATGCCTGGAACGCCCGGGTTGCACCATGTCGCTTACCTGGCCCCGCTCGCGCAGATTGACCCACAGGTCGGAATATACGGCCTGTTATGATGGTGGCGTTCGTCACCATACGCGTTATTTTGTGCTTTTTGTCCGTGCCGGTGCGGCATCAACATCAGGCCGCCTTGGTCTTGCGGTGTCGAAAAAATGCGGGAACGCCGTCGCGCGCAACCGCATCAAGCGCGTCCTCAGGGATTTTTTCCGTTTGCGGCAGCACGAAATGCCCAGCATGGACATTGTTGTGACGCCAAAGCGCCATTTACGGGCGGACAAACTGGATCTTGCTCTTGTGGAACGCGACATCGCTCCTCTCTTGGCACGACTCGGCCATTCCACGCCGGAAGACTCCGTCCCTACACGTTCCCACGCGGCCCGATCCGCCGGACACGGAGGCGCGGCATGAACCTTGCACAGCGAGCCCTCATTTTGCCCATCCGTTTTTACAAGCTTTGCATCTCGCCGCTGTTGCCCCCTTCTTGCCGCTTCTATCCTTCCTGCTCAAGCTATGCCATTGAGGCCATCACAATTCACGGCCCCCTGAAGGGGTTGTGGCTTGCCGTCAAGCGCATTTTGCGCTGTCATCCCGGATCGGCGGGCGGGTTTGATCCCGTGCCGCCGAAACCCGTCACCCCAGCCAAGCGCCCCCTTGCGGAGCACCGGGAAT
>JAEXGX010000056.1 GCA_023450535.1 Pseudomonadota bacterium
CTGGAATCCGCCGTCATGCCGGAGGACGCGGTGTTCTGCGAGATGCTGGAAAAATTGCGCGAAGCGAGGTTCAGGGTGGCCATGGACGATTTCGGCACTGGCTATTCTTCTCTCAGTTTGCTGCGCAAGGTATCACTTGACGCAGTAAAGCTTGACCGTTCATTTCTTGATCAGGATCAATTGACCGAACGTGGCGCCAAAATCGTGAGCAACATTGTACACCTGATCCGCGATATCAATGCGGAAGTCATTTGCGAAGGCGTAGAAACAGCGGAGCAGTGCCGCTTTCTCCAGGATGTCGGCTGCTATTTCATTCAGGGCTATTTTTATTCCCGCCCTCTGGACGTTGCAGCCTTTGAAGCGTTTGCGCTGAGCATGAACACCTGCCCCTTCCCGCCGAAAAATCCGGAAAAATCCCCCCGGGATTAGCTTGGTTAGGGTGTGTTAACACAAAACAGAAAAACTTGCTTTTTCAGGGCTCATCTTTGCTCTCTTTATCCGCGCGGTTCACAAGCTTGCCTACGGCTAAACTTCCTCCCGAGCCACCTCAAATATATTGGAATTACCCCAAACAGTGTGAACAGCATGGCCACAAAGCGGCTTAGGGAACAAAGAGCAACGCGGGCGTTCTACGCCCTGCACCCCCAAAATTATGGCGTTATGTTTGTTATAGTTATGGGTGCCGGGGAGAGTATCTCCCCCGGTGGGATGCGGGGCGCCTTTAACCGTAGAAGCGAAGTTTCGTACGGATAAAGAGCGCAGAGATAAACCCCGGTTTTTCATCTTTTTTAGGCTGCTGATAACGGCAGCAGCTCTCGAAAGAGGTCGTAGCCGGAATTCAGGCTCAAAATGGTCTATGCCAAACGGCTTTTCCCGATCATGGCCAATGCCAGTTCACTTTCCTTTTCCAGGCGACGCCGCACGGCATCCCGCACCGGACCGTCGGAAGAACCGAACTGCTCCTTGCGCAGAGCGTACACATCCCGAATCAGACTACGCTCGTCCAGCTTTCCATCGGAGTTCCCGGTCTGTCCCGCCGCGTGTTCGGCCGCCTGAGCGAAAAGCCGCCGCGCGCCGTTAGGGCCATGCTGCACCGCAGTGCTCCAAACCACCTCTTTCACAGCTTCGGACAATTTCCCCACACCCAGGGTCTTTTCCACATCCTTCAGGACAGGTTCAAAATGCGTCTTGCGGATGAAGTCGTGTTGCAGAGCCGTAAAGCGTTCCGCATCCTCTGCGGCGATACTCTTCCACGCTTCGGGCACGCTACCGGCTCGTCCTCCGGTATCCGGGTTCCCCGCCGCGCGCAAACGTTCGGCCAAGGAAGGATCTTCCTGATCCAGATACTTCAGAAATTCCTTGAACGTGCCCTGCCGGGAAGAAATCTGATACAGACCGTATGATGTCCCCCCCATGCGATCATAGCCCACTGCACCTACGCCTGCTCCGCCGGATTCAAACTGCGCGGAAAGCCCGCCTTCCACAAAGGTTCTCTTTTCTTCTGAACTTTTTTCCCGAACACGGCTCAGGGTGCGCAGGGAACGCTCATCAAGCGCGATTCCGCCGAGCCCCCTGCGCAAGAGAACGCCCGACGAAGCAACCGACAGGGAAATGCCAGCGGATTCACCTCTTCCGGTCAGCGGCAGGGCTGTGCCTTCAAGGGAAATACGACCGCCCCGCTTCAGAGGAATACCCATTATTCCTTCGCTTTCCGGCGCTCCTGCGTTCCGGGCTGACGGCTCCACAGGCTGTTCGACAGAAGGCGCAGGGAGGGACTCCGGCATTCCGGCTCCACTTCGGGCAAGGGCCGCCGCCAGAACCGGATCCGACGCAGCCTTTTCCCCCAAGGTCTTGCCGAACAAGCCGCTCGCTCCCAAGGCTGCTGGCGTTACCAGCGCTCCGGCCTGCGGCAATCGCGCATCAGGGCTGCTGAATGAAGCCTGCTCGCCGAGCGCACGGGCAAAACCACTGGAATCCCTGGCCGAATCTCTGGCTGTTCCCATGGCCTTGCGAACAGCTTCGCCCGGATCCTGAGCCTCCACACGGTTATGTATCATTATGGATCGTTCAATCATTGTATTCGGCTCCACGGCGGCCAAACGCCGATATTTTGACGCACTCTCCCGACGTGCCTTCTGCCGCGCAAATGCGGCATCTGCCGCACAAATGCGGCACGGATCACCCCGGCCTTTCAACGGATGTTTTGTTATGCAGAACATGAAATGCAAAAAAAATGCCATTGCCACACAGAAAAGCCCGGAAGCTCTTCTTGCCCCGGCAGGCCTTTCCAGCTAGAATACCTGCTGAAATTTTCAGTTCTGCGGAGGCGGAATGTACGTATATCTGATCGGAGCGGGCCCCGGCGATCCCGGCCTTATTACCATCAAGGGACTGCGCGCCCTCGAACGAGCGGACGTTATCGTCTATGATTTCCTGTCCAGCGAAGAGTTGCTCGCCCATGCCCGTCCTGATGCGGAACTCATCTATGTGGGCAAGAAAGCGGGCAACCATGCCCTTCCCCAGCCGGAAATCAACCAGCTCCTGGTACGTCTGGCCAAAGAAGGCAAGATCGTGGCGCGCCTCAAGGGCGGTGACCCCTATATCTTTGGCCGGGGCGGCGAAGAAGGTGAAGAACTGTTTGACGCAGGCGTGCCTTTTGAGGAAATCCCTGGCATTTCCAGCACCATAGCAGGCCCGGCCTATGCGGGCATCCCGCTGACCCATCGTAGCCTAGCCTCTTCTGTAACGCTGATCACCGGGCATGAAGATCCCACCAAGCCCGGTTCAGTACATGACTGGAATGCCCTGGCCCGTAGCGCTTCCACGCTTGTCTTTGTCATGGGCATGAAGAATCTGCCGGAAATCTCCCGCAATCTTATCGCGGCGGGCATGCCTGCCGGGACTCCTGCGGCGCTCGTCCACTGGGGTACTACGGATCATCAGCGCTCTTTCGCGTCCACCATTGGCGAACTTCCTGAAGACGCCGTGCGCGAAGGGTTTTCCAACCCGTCGGTAATTGTGGTCGGGCAGGTGGTGAAGATGCGCGATAAACTGAACTGGTTTGAACGCAAGCCTTTGTTCAGCCGCACTGTGCTGATCACCCGCGCCCGTGAGCAGGCCAGCGAGAGCGCCGCTTTGTTTGCGGAACTCGGCGCGCGCGTCATCCAGTTCCCTACCATTTCCGTTCGCCCTCTACCGGACGACGCTCCTCTGGATCAGGCCATCACCTGCCTTGCCTCCTATGATTGGGTGGTGTTCAGCTCTGCCAACGGCGTAAAGCATTTTGCCAGACGGCTGAACGCACTGGGGTTGGACGCGCGAGCCTTTGGCAGTGCAAAAATCGCCGCAGTGGGCCCTGCCACGGCAGAACGCCTGCGCGCCCTCGGCCTTCGGCCTGATTTTATCCCCACGCGCCATGTTGCGGAAAGCGCCGCCGAGGAACTGATCGCTCTGGGCGTGGAGGGAAAAAGAGTTCTTCTCCCGCGCGCGCTCAAAGCGCGCGACGTGCTGCCCGCCGAACTGGCAAAGGCAGGCGCAAAAGCAGACGCTGTGCCCGCTTACGAAACCGTGCCCGCCGACAACGCCGCACTGAAAGAAAAAATCTTAGACGAACTGGAAGCGGGAACTCTTTCCTGTATCACGTTCGGCTCTTCCTCCACCGTACGCAATTTCCTCGCCGCTGTTCCTGCTGAGATGCTGAAGGCCCATCCGGAAACAAAGCTCGCCAGCATCGGCCCGATTACATCCGCTACACTGCGGAACGCGGGACTTGAACCCGACATCGAACCGGAGGAATACACTATTCCTGGCCTGGTCCGGGCCGTATGCGCCGCACTGGGCGCATGAGGAGAGATTCATGAGCCTCAAACTCGCCATTCTCGCCTCCGGCAGTGGCACCAACGCAGAAGCCATGTTCGAGGCAGTGGAGCGCGGCACCCTGGATGCCGATATCCGCCTGGTGCTCGCCAACCGCCCCGGAGCAAAAGTTCTGGAACGCGCGGCACGACGCGGCCTGCCCGCCGTATGCCTCGATCACAAGGCCTTTCCGGATCGGGAAAATTTTGACAACGCCGTGATCAAGGCCATACAGGACGCCGGGGCCGATACCGTGGCCCTGGCCGGATATATGCGCCTGGTGACGCCCGCCTTTCTTGACGCCTTTCCCAACCGGGTACTCAATATTCATCCGGCGATTCTGCCCTCTTTCCCCGGCGTGCACGGCGCAGCGGACGCCCACGCCTGGGGCGTGAGGTTGACCGGTTGTACGGTGCATTTCGTCAGTCCGGAGATGGATTGCGGCCCGATTATCGTGCAGGCCTGTCTGCCCGTCCTGCAGGATGAAAGCGAGGAAGAACTGCAAAACCGCATTCATACACTGGAACACCGGATCTACCCGCAGGCCCTGCAATGGCTGGCCGGGAACCGGCTGGATATCAGGGGCCGCAAGGTCTTTCTGAAGCAGGATGCCGAACAGCGTCCGGCTCAACTTCCGGCAAACATCCTTGTCTGGCCCGCGCTGGAAGAAGGATTTTAGGAGTCCGTCATGTCCGGTCTCTCTCTTCCCCTGACCTCTTCCGAACAGGATTTCCTGCTGGGCTGCGCCTCGGCAAGTATCCGCAGAGGAGTGAAACTGCCCTTACCCGAAGCCTTCGCCTTTCTGGCGGGTGAGGGCGAGCCCGGCCCGCGTGCCCTCGAAGACGCAGGTCTGGCAACACAAAAACAAGAGCCTCGCCTGCTGACACCTTCCGGCACCTTCGTCACCCTGCACCTTGTGGAAAACGGCGCTCACGTATTGCGCGGCTGCATCGGGTTGATGGAACCCGTCATGCCCCTGGCTCCAGCCGTGATCCGCATGGCGTGGGCTGCCGCATTTGAAGACAGGCGTTTCCGGCCGCTTCGCGCAGGGGAGGTCCCCTCGCTGGAGTTGGATATCTCGGTACTCGGGGCACTCAGCCCCTGCACTCTTGAAGACATCGAGCTGGGACGCCATGGTATTAAGCTGGAAGCCATGGAACGCGCGGCAGTATTTCTGCCCCAGGTTCCCACGGAACAGGGCTGGAACCTGAACCAAACCCTGGAAGCCCTGCGGCGCAAGGCAGGTCTTCCGCCCGAGGCTGTCGCTCCAGAGGCTTTCCGATCCGGGAAATCCCGCCTTCTTTGCTACGAAGCTTTTCTTATCGGTCCCTGCGCTGTCTAGAGCAATTTCACTTTGAAATTGCTCCCGAAGGAGAGCGGAGCGAAACTCCGTCGCGACGCCCCCACTATTTCAGAGTAGCCGCAATTCACTTGCGGCGTTAAGCTCCGGCGAAGGCGTGAAACCTACGGGTCAGAATAGAGGATCCAGACTATGTATAACTTCAAAGTTAAACTGCTCTAGGATGAATTCCTGCCAGCCGGAAAGCTCACATTTTGAGGCTCCGCGCCATGACGCACTGAGGGGAATCATCCCCTGCACCTCTCAACATTCTGCCGTTCCTTCCGGAAGCATCCCGACGCGCTTTTTTCGCGTCACGTAAGAAATGACAAGGAGATTCCATGATTATTTCTCTGTTCCGCCATTCGAGCCGCGTTCTGATTTCGCCGTTTTTGTGCGCTGCCCTGCTCTGTGCTCCGGCTGTTCCCTCCGCCCTTGGTGCGGAAAACACCGCTCTGCTCGACAATCCCATGCACATCACGCCTCGCAACAGCCCGGTTTCCGTAGAGCATGAGGGAGACGATGCTCTTGGCGCACGACTGTCCACCCGACTGAAAGAACTACTCAACGGTAGCAGTCTGTTCCAGCTCCAGGAAAAGGATACGCCGAAATTCCGCATCCTGCTTTCTTCCACTTCCGAATTCAAGGATCGCCCTTCCGTGGGTTCCGCCTATTCGGTAGTCTGGGTCTTTTCCCTCAGCGACGCCACCCTGCGCCACTATCTGGCGCGGGAAGTCGGTCTGTTGACGCCCGAACAGGTGGACGACATCGCCGCACGGCTCGTCGAGCGTACGGATAACCTCGCAGTACGCTACTCCTATCTCTTCCCCAAGACCAAAAATCAGCCCGACAGCAACGCGCAGAAAAGCGGCGGATCCGAACCTGCGGCCGACAAACAGGAGAAATAACAAATGCGTATTCTTGTTACCGGAGGATGCGGCTTCATCGGTTCCAATTTCATCCGCCTCATTCTCAGCCGAAACGACGGCGCGGAAATACTCAACCTCGACAAGCTGACCTACGCGGGCAATCTGGCCAACCTCGCTGATCTGCCTCCGGAACAGGCCGGGCGCCATCGCTTCATCAAGGGTGATATCGCGGATCGAACCCTGGTTTCATCTCTGCTTGCGGACGAAAAGCCCGACGCCATTGTGCATTTTGCGGCAGAAAGCCACGTCGATCGCTCCATCACGGACGCCACGCCCTTTATCACCACCAACGTCCTGGGT
>JAEXGX010000080.1 GCA_023450535.1 Pseudomonadota bacterium
ATACCGGAGCGTTTGTACTGGGCACCGGCAACAAGTCGGAAAACGCGGTAGGCTATTGCACACTTTACGGCGATACGGTGGGAGCCCTTGAACCTATAGGCGACATCTACAAAACAGAACTCTATGCTGTGGCCCGCTGGTATAATGCACATAAGGATCGGGAAATCATTCCTGAAAATATTTTCACGAAAGCCCCTTCAGCGGAACTGCATCCCGGCCAGAAAGATGAGGACAGCCTGCCCCCGTATGAAATTCTGGACGAAGTATTGCGTCAGCTTTTTGAAGGACAGCGCAGTCCGGAGGATATTCATGTTGAGGGCTGTGACGAAGCCATGTTGAATTCCGTTTTGCGCAAAATTGAAATTGCCGAATTCAAGCGTCATCAGATGGCCCCCTGTCTGCGCCTCAGCCGATGTACTCTGGGGCATGAATGGGTCATGCCCGCTTCTGCCAGGATTTTATGCTGCTGACGCAAGCCATGTTTGTTACATAGCATTTAAAAGAAAGAGGAGTTTTTGTAAAAAACTCCTCTTTCTTTTATTCGTATTTTTGTATTTTGCGGTAAAAAATATTTTTTGATCTCTTTTTAAATGTATAACACTTACTTGCGAAAAAACTATCAAAGCATAGTAGTTATAGTTATATTATGAACAAGCTTTATACAATTTCAGTATATTCATTTTTACATTCACGCATGCTATCAAATACGTGACTCTGGAAAAAGGAATGCAAAAAAGACTGGTAAAAATCAGCGCTGCATAGTACGCTGTAGTTAAGGTTTTTCTCCATCCCAATCACGGTCGGAAGAAACGGCCTCTGCCACGGGACACCCAAATCGCGGGAAATCAATTCCGAACAAAGAGAGTTGCGCGTGGAAAAAAGACTTTATCCCATCACTCTGTTGACCGCTCTGCTGGGTCTCCTCGCGGTTGCGGGGTATGTACTGCCCCACTCCGAAGAAACAACGCCGACCAGAGTCCTGCTGGACAACAAGGGTGGCAAGGTGGTGTTTGAGCACAAGGCTCATGCGGAAGGATACGGGCTGGAATGTGCCACCTGTCATCATGCGGAGAACCTGGAAAAAGGTGTTTCTCCCTGCGGTGAATGCCATAATGCCGCAACGGCGGAATTCAACATTCCAGACAGAATGGAGGCATTCCACCTGCGCTGCATGGGCTGCCATGAAGAAGTGGGGGCAGGCCCTTATGGCAAGGATCAATGCAACCAATGCCACCTGAAGTGAGGCAACCATGACGGTCCGTTTCCAAATCATGCGCGATCCGCGCTTTCATCTGCTCCACCAGGTGACCCAGCGCTTCAGCGACGGCCCGGAGGGCGAAGAATACAGACTGGCCCGCGCCGGCTTTGTTCTGGAAGACACACTCAAGAAAAAATCTGAAGTGTATCCAGGCATGTTGCTGGCAACCCATCCGGCACCCGACATGGGCAATCTCTATTGCCCCGTGCGCGGCGTCGTTTCTGAAATTAACGAGCGTTACATTATCATTGCCTCCAAACCCGCCCAGTTGGATGACCCAGTCATGCCGACCGTGGATCTGTCCGCACTTGAGGGGGAGGAACTTCTTGATGGGCTCAAGAATATGGGCGTGGATACGCGCTTTCTCAGCCAGAACAAGGAATTGCTGATCGTTAATGCCCTCAATCCGGAACCAGGCATTACCTGGGCCGAACCCATGCTGGCCACCCATGTGCGCAACTTGCGTTCCGGCTTGGCCTTATTGCAACGCATCTGCCGGGCGAAAAGAGTCGTCATTGCCCTTCCCGAAGGTATGAACGTGGCCTACGAAGGGCTGGACATAGTACACATTGCTCCCGAGTACCCGAACAGCCTCGATCCTCTTGTAGTCAAGGCCGTGACTAAAAAAGAAAATCCTTCAGATGTCGGCATTGTGGGGCTTCACACCCTCTGGGGGCTGGGCCGGGTTGTGGTCACGGGGATGCCCCTGACGGAAACAGTGATCACGCTGGGCAGTCGTAATCATACCGGCAATTATCTCATCAAGGATGGTACGCGGGTCTGCGACCTCATTGCTCATGCCAACGTTCGCGTGAACGAAGGCGATACAGTTGTAGTGGGAGGCCCGCTGCGAGGCCAGAGCATTTCCCTGCTGGCCAGAGGACTTGATAAGAACACGACTGGCCTGTTTATCGTGGAGGCTGACACCATCCCCCCTCTGGACGGCGACGTGCAGTGCTGCAACTGCGGAGCCTGTTCTCTGATCTGCCCAGCCCGTCTTTCTCCAGAAATGCTCAGCCGCTATGCGGAGTTCGCCCGTTATGACAAATGCGTAAAAGAGCATATCGATGCGTGTATGGAATGCGGTCTTTGCGGCTATGTCTGCCTGGCCAGACGCCCCGTGCTCCAATATATCCGCCTGGCGAAACACAAGCTGGAGCTCGACAAGCGGGCCATCCGCTGACGGTCAACCATAATCCCAATAAAGGCGAACATCATGCAAAATACGCTTCTTGCCGTCAGCGCGCCGCCTTTCTGGCATTGCGGGCGCACCATTTGGAAAAGCAACATGACCTTCCTCCTCGCGCTTCTGCCGACGGTGGTCATGGCAGGAGTAAACTGGGGAGTTCCCGCCCTGCGGGTCATGGCTCTCTCCGTTTCCACGGCGGTTGCAGCCGAAGCGCTGGGGTCGCGCCTGACAGGACGCCCCTTGCGCGTGGATAATTTTGACGCCGCACTTATCGGTCTGCTGTTCGCGTTCATGTTGCCGGCTGCTGCGCCGTGGTGGCTGGTCATGTTCGGAGCGGCCATCTGTATTCTGATCGGCAAAATCGCGTTCGGTGGTCTGGGTGCAAGCCCGCTGTGCCCGCCCATAGTCGGATGGGCCGCGCTGTTCATTTCATGGCCGCTCCTCATGGATCCCAATACGGCCGAACTGAACACCATTTTCATTGATCCGCTGATCCGGCTCAAGTATTTCGGCGTGGCCGCCATTCAGGATCTGAACTGGCTGGACCTTCTGCTCGGTCGCCAGATCGGCGCGCTCGGCGCATCACAGATCGCGGCGCTGTTCCTGGGCGGCATCTTTTTGTGCGCGCGCGGCGTCATCCGCTGGGAAATCCCCTGCAATTTCTTGATTGGCGTTGCGGCCACTGCGGCAGTCTTCCATATCTCGCAGCCGGATCTGTATGCCTCCCCTCTTTTTCATCTTTTGACCGGATCCACCTTGTTTGGTGCGTTCTTTCTGGCGACCTGCATGTCCTGCTCGCCGAACCGCGAGATCCCGATGATCCTCTATGGACTCATCGGCGGAGCACTGGTGGTTCTGATCCGTAATTTCGGCGTGTATGCAGACGGCGTCCCCTTCGCCATCCTGCTGATCAATCTTCTCATGCCCCAGCTTGAGATGATCCGCCCCAAACCTTTCGGAGGACGCTGACATGGCATCCATACTCCGCATGATCGCCGTCCTGTCGTTGCTCTGTGCTTCATCCGGTTTTCTGTTGTCCTATCTGAAGATGACCACGGCCGGACGCATTGAAGAACAGGTTCTGACCTATGTGCAAGGTCCGGCTCTGGCTACGGTGTTTCCCGATGCTGAAAATGCACCCTTGACCGAACGCTATGCCTTCACCCTGCCGGACGGACGGAACGTCATGGTTTTTCCTGCCCGCAAGGACGGCAAACTGTATGGTGTAGCCATGGAAAACAGTGCTCCCGGCTTCGGCGGGGACATTAATGTGATCACTGGCTTCGACGCCACACGCGATGTACTGATCGGCATCGGCATTACCACTATGAAGGAAACTCCCGGTATTGGCACGCAAGTGAGCAACCCCTCTTTCACCGGACAATTCGCGGGAACACACCTTCCCGTCGCACTCTCCTCCAACGGGGGAAGCATAGACGCCATTTCCGGCGCGACTATTTCCTCCACCGGAGTGGTCGACGCCGTAGCTAAGGCTACGGAAGACTATAAGGCCCTCAAAGATCAAATATTAGCTCGCTGGCAATAGACACCCTGACGACGCAAGCGCAGTTTACCCATGCGCAGGAGCTGAACCGGCGAATCCTGAAGCGACACCTGATGCGCAAAATGAAAGTTAATCTACTCAAATGTAAAGAGCTCCAAGGAGGCTGGCATGCCCGGCACGTTATGGAAAGAATTCAGTAAGGGTCTCTGGAAGGAACTTCCGCCGTTCCGACTGGTACTGGGTCTGTGCCCGGTGCTGGCTGTGACGAAGTCGGCGAGTACCGGACTTGGGATGGGAATGGCTGGCATC
>JAEXGX010000102.1 GCA_023450535.1 Pseudomonadota bacterium
ATGTAGGCCAGGGGATTATACAAGGAGACGGAAATTACCCCGCATACAGCGATGGTGGGCAGGAAGCGCTTGACGGCGGGCCATTCGCGCTTGAGCCGGGGCAGGGCGAAACAGGCCAGAATAACCAGCGTTACCAGCCAGCGCAGAGAGTTAAAGGTGATGGGCGGAATTTCGCCGATGATCAGGCGGCCGACCACATAGTTGCCTGACCAGATGATGGTGTTCAGAATAACGAACAGAATGCCTTTGTTGCGTGGCGAATCAAGTAGCATGTGCCTCTCCGGGTCGGGCAATTCGCCCGTTTGGGGTTTGCCGGAGAGAAAGCAAGTTGTGTGCCAGAGAGATAGTTAGATAAACTTGTTTAATTTCAAATGATTATAGCATTGATTACTGTTTTGAGATGGGAATTTGCAGAGTCAGTGAGTCATATGACTCGTTTGTGTCTGGAGTCGTCGTGAGTCAAGACTCGGGGAACAGGCGACTCACCCTGCATGGCCTTGATCTCTTCCGCGCTGTACGCGCCGAAGTCGGCGCTCATGCTGCGGATAAAACCGTAGATGACGTACCCGAGCACAAAGGCCAGCGGAACGCCGGAGAGAATGGCAAAGGTCTTCAGCGTTTCCAGCGGGGCATGGGTCAGCAGCATGGCCACGGGGACGGAAACAAGCAACAGGCAGCACAAAAAGCGATGCCGGGCCAGCGGATGCCGGTCGGCGGGCAGTCCGGGGGTCAGCGTCGCCGCCATGGTGTAGGCGGCGGAGTCGAGCGAAGTACAGAGCAGCAGCGCGGCGGCCGCGCCAAAGATGATAACCAGCAGGGAACTTGCGGGCAGGGTATTGAGCACGTCTACCACGGCACTGTTCATTTGCCCCTGTTCGATGAGCTTGATCACGTCCACGGCGCCGCTCATCTGGCAGGCTACGGAATGGTGGCTCAGTACGCCAAACACGGCAAAGGCTCCGGCAGAGCCACTGCCCAACATGTTGAAGATCAGCGCGCGCACGGTGCGGCCCCGTGAAATGCGCGTGACGAACAGCCCCACAAAGGGCGTGAAGGAAATATCATAAAACCAGTACCAGACTGTCCATTTTTCCGAAAAGCCACCGTCCAGTACCGGGTCCGTCCACAGGCTCATGCGGATGAAATTCTGGATCACCAGACCGATTCCGTTGACGGTGGATTTAACCATGAACTGCGCGTCTCCGAGCAGAAAAACCAGCGCGACGAGCAGAAAGACCAGCCATATGCTCAGGCGGCTCATGGTCTGCATACCCGACGCGATACCCCGCCAGGAACTGATGGTGAACAAGGCGGAAATGGCGAGCAGAATGCCCATATTGAGAGCAAAGGACGGGGTGAAGCCGAAGAAGGAAGCCGTAAGCTCGGTAAGCATGGGTACGGACAGGCCCAGAGCGATGCTGATGCCGGTGCAGCAACTGACCAGAAAAAGCAGGTCAATGAATCTGGAGGCCGGGTTGCCCGCCCGTGCTCTGTTTTTTCCGCAAACACGCACCGCCTCGAACACCGCGCTGAGGCTCAGGCCGTCGTGGTGCCGCACGAAAAAATAGTAAGCGATGGGCAGGGCGGAAATGCAGTAGATGCCCCAGGTGCTGAACCCCCAATGGAAAAAGGTATAGGCCGTGCCCATTTCATACGCTGACGCTACGCCCATGAAAGGCGCGAGGGAACGCAGCCCGAAATCGTAGGCCCAGTCGGTAAAGGCCCAGAACAGCATGGCCGAGCTGATGCCGCAGCAAATCATCATGGAGATCCAGCTGAATATGGAATATTCCGGTTCCCCCGTTCCCAGCCGGATATTGCCGTATTTGCTGAAAGCGAGGAAAAGCAGGAAGAATACCGCAAGAAAGACAATGAGCTGAAGCGGCGCCCCAAATACTGACGTGAGCAAGCGGAACGCGTGCCCTGCAAGATCATTGGTCTGCTCGGGGAACAGGGCGAAGCCGCCCACCAGGGAAAAGATGATGGCGATTGTGGCGAAAAGCAGAGGCGTATCCAGTCCGGCATGTGCGCGCATGGCATTTCCTCACGGAAGAGCGGGGTGAGTGGGCTGGAGGAAAGGAATGCAAGAACTATACCTTCGATACTTCAGAACATTTCAATGTTGAAATGCTCTGAAGTATTCTCCGGACAGGAGGAGAAGGAGTCTGAATCAATCAGGAGAAATGACTCGAATGACTCTATTTGACTCGCAGCGACTCAGTGCCTCTCTGGATTAAGAGACTACTGAAAAATCCTTAGAAAAACAGAGAGCAACGCGGGCGTAGCCCTGCCCCCCAATTATGACACCATGTAATAATTATGGGGGTCCGGGGGAGATTATCTCCCCCGGTTTATTCTTCAGGGATTAATCCTTATTAATTCTTGCCTTCCCCGCTTGTGTCTTCTCCTTCTGTTTTTGCGCCTGTGATGAAGCGGCGTATGAGCCGGGAGGCGGTGGACTGGCTGATGCCGAGCGCATCGGCAACCTTGCGCGAACTGCCCTGCTCCTGCCAGGTGGCGATCAGCAGATCCCGGTCGATGCGGCGCGGGCGAAGCTCGGCGCGCGATTGCGCGGCAGAGCCGGAGGCTCTCTCGTCCTGCGGATACGTTGGGGCAGGGGAACTGAAAAAGGAAGGCGGCAGGTGGCAGGGTTCGATGAGACCGTCCTCGGCCAGAATAACCATGCGCTCCATGACGTTGCGTAGTTCCCGGATATTCCCGGGCCAGCGGTAGCGGAGCAGCATGGCCATGGCTTCGTCCGAGAGATCGAGGTGCCTGCCGTAACTGCGGCAGGAAATGCGCAGGAAATACTTGATGAATTCCGGCAGTTCCGCAGTTCTTTCCCGCAGGGGCGGCAGGGTGATGTCAAACACATTCAGGCGGAAAAAGAGATCCTGGCGGAAAAGCTGGTGCTCCACCATGCGCGAGAGATCCCGGTTGGTTGCAGCCAGCACGCGGACATCCGCAGGAACCATCTTGTTCCCTCCCACAGGGCGGTATTCCTTTTCCTGAAGAACATGCAGCAGTTTGGCCTGCATGGAAGGCGGCAGTTCGGAAATTTCGTCAAGCAGCAGCGTACCGCCCTCGGCCTGGGCGAACAGTCCGGCCCGGTTATTGACCGCGCCGGAAAACGCGCCTTTGACGTGGCCGAACAGCTCTGTCTCGAACAGTTCGCGCGGGATGGACGGGCAGCTCACCACCACAAAGGGCTTTTGCGCACGGGGGCTGTGGCGGTGAATGTATTTTGCCAGAAAGGTTTTGCCCGTGCCCGATTCGCCCATCAGCAGACAGGGTATGCTGACGCGGGACATTTTGAGGGCCAGTTCCCGCATTTCCCCGGTTTGACTGCCCTGAAACAGGCCTTCTTCCGAAAGAAAGCAACACTCGCCCCGGGTCATTTCAAAATCGCGGCTGGAAGGGATGCGGATTTCGCTGTAGCTGTCCCGGTTGCTCATGATCACATAGCGGATATTGCCGTGTTCGTCGAACACGGGTTCCGCGATCAGCAGCGTGTGATAGCCCAGAAAGGTTTCCTGCTGCTGCTTGATGGCGCACTTGTGGCGGTAAACCAGAGGCAGAATGGAATTTGACCATGCCTTGTACTGATTGACGGCGTCGTGAAAGGACAGGGAGAGCATTTCCTCCCGGGTGAAGCCGTAATGCCGTTCACAGGCTTTGTTGACGTAAAGCAGGCGATAGTTGTCGTCGTAAATCAGGATTTCATCGTACAGGCGGTCGATGAGGCTGACAAAGGTCGCAAAATCGAGATCCGGGGGAAGATAGGGCATGGCGTGATTTCCGGAACCGTCGGGGTGACAGGGGAACAGTCTTTTCCTGTACAGCGATGTTTCCTGAATGGCAAGTCCGCATGTTCATCATATACAGCAACAGTCTTTCCCTCAGTACACTTCAAGTTTTTCCTGTTTGACAAAAAAATTCCTGTGTGAAAAGAGTCTGTCAGATCACGTTTTTTTGTGATTCGGTGACATTTGGCGATGACTGGCACGCATAGAAAAGCGCGCCGCCAAGCGGCGGTTCATTCCGCCCCATCAACAC
>JAEXGX010000107.1 GCA_023450535.1 Pseudomonadota bacterium
CCCCCTCCCTTCCCAAGACTTTCAGCAGGACGTTAGATAAATAACGAAGAAAAATCCCCCATGAGCGACGAAAAAACAGAACAACCAACACCAAAGCGACTTCGAGACGCGCGGGAAAAAGGGCAGGTGGCCAAGAGCCAGGATGTCCCCTCGGCGCTTACGGTCATGGCGGTGGCGGTGTACTTTCTCGCCATGGCCCCGGACATGCTCAAGACCATCATGACCATGGGCGAAATTCCCATGCTGGTCATGAACCGTCCCTTTTCCGAAGCGCTGGGCATCGTGGTTTCAGCCACGCTGTCCTGCGCGCTGCGCGTGGCTGGGCCGCTGATCGGCATGGTCATGGGCGTGGCGCTGTGCGCCAACCTGGCCCAGGTGGGCGTAATGTTCTCCGTCCAGTCCGCCCTGCCCAAACTGGACAATATCAGCCCGGGCAAATGGTTCAAGAAGGTCTTTTCCATCAAGAATACTGTTGAATTTCTGAAAAACATCATTAAGGTAACAGTGCTCGGCATCACGGTGTATATCATCTTCACCGACTACCTGCCGCGCCTGTTCCGTATTCCCCAGGGCGATGTGGGTGATATGTGGAGCATACTGGGAGCCGCCGCCGGAGATCTGGTGCTGACGGCGGCAGGAGTGTTCTGTGTAATCGCCGCCGCAGACTGGCTCTTCCAGAAATGGCAGTTCAATAAGCAGAACATGATGAGTAAGGATGAGGTCAAGCGGGAATACAAGGAAAGCGAGGGCGACCCGCTGATCAAGAGCAAGCGCAAACAGTTGCATCAGGAAATGATTGCCCAGAACCAGGTAGCCAATACCAGAAAAGCGAAGGTACTTGTGACCAACCCCACTCATTTCGCCATAGCCCTTGACTATGAAAAGGATAGAACCCCTCTGCCCGTCATTCTGGCCAAGGGGCAGGGCGCGTTGGCCCAGCGCATGATCCGCGCAGCGCAGGAAGAAGGCATCCCCATCATGCGCAATGTGCCGCTGGCGCACAGCCTGTTCGAGCAGGGCACGGAAAATTCCTATATTCCCCAGGATCTCATCGGCCCGGTGGCGGAAGTATTACGCTGGGTACAGAGCCTTCAGCGCTGAAAGCGCAAACGCACCCCATGAAGGCAACACGACAAAGGCACCCCATGAGCGCTGAAAAAAACGATTCCTCAACAATGCTGGAAAAACTGATCCGCCTGTGCGACGACCTCGCCTGGGGCCGTCCCGCTGATGAAAACGCCCTGTTTGAACTGACGAAAACAGGAACGTCCACACCGGAACTGGAGCGTCTGGCCGAAGCCTTCGGGATGATGACGGTCAAGGTGGAAGCACGGGAATTCCAGCGTACCGGGTTGATCGAGGAGCTGGAGCAGCGCAACCGCGAACTGGAAGAAGCCCGTGCCCGACTTCAGGAACGAAATGTGCAACTGGTGGAAACCCTGCGGCGGGAATACAACGTGCGACGCGTCATCGGGCATTGCGACGCTATGAAACATGTGGTGAATATGGCCCTCGCCATTGCCCGCCGCCCCATCAATACCCTGATTCTCGGCCCTACCGGAACGGGTAAGGAAGTTATTGCCAAAACCATTCACTACCATTCCCCCCGACGTGAAGCCCCTTTTGTGGCGGTGAACTGCACGGCCATTCCGGATTCCCTGTTTGAAAGCGAAATGTTCGGTATTGAAAAAGGCGTGGCTACCGGGGTCACTGCCCGGCGCGGTCTGGTAGAAGAAGCCTCGGGCGGCACGCTTTTTCTCGATGAGCTGGCAGACATGTCCCTCGCCAATCAGGCCAAGCTGCTGCGTGTGCTGGAAGAAAGGGAAGTGCTGCGTGTGGGCAGTACCAAGCCCGTGTCCGTGGACATCAAGGTCATTGCCGCCACCAATGTGGAGCTGGAAAAAGCAGTCAGGGAAGGACGCTTTCGCGAAGATCTTTATTATCGCATTAATGTGGCGGAACTGCGCCTGCCCCCGCTGTGCGAGCGGGGAGACGACATTCTGCTGCTGGCCCGGCACCTGCTGGAACAGCACGCGCGGGCCATGGGCAGACAACGTCTCAGCCTCGCGCCTGTCACGCGCCAGTGTCTGCTGGCCTACGGCTGGCCGGGCAACGTGCGCGAACTCAACAATGAAATGGAACGGGCAGCAGCGCTGGCCCTGGAAGACGTGATCCGGCCTTCGGATCTTTCCCCGCGGGTGCTGGCGGCGCTGGCTGAAAGCGGCGGCATCGGCAGCGCTGGCCTCCAGGCCGATATCGCGCCCAGAGACAGAATTCCGCCGCAGGCCGGGGGGGTGCCCGAAAGTATCTTCAACCTGGAAGAAGCGGAACGACTGCTGATTCAGCGCGCTCTTGAAGCCTGCGGCGGAAACAAGAGCCGCGCCGCTGAAATGCTTGGCATCACCCGCGAGGGGCTGCGCAAAAAGCTGCTGCGTCTCGGCATCCGCCCCGAAGAAAGCGAAGGTAACGCATGAACATGACACTCCGGGCGCGACTGGCCCTGTTAGCCGCCGTTTCAGTCGCTCTTTCCGTAGGACTGGTGCTGTACCTGACCTGGCGGATGGTCGGCGAAACCATGATTCGCATGGAGGAAAAAAGCTTTGCCTCCCTGATGCTGGTGGAAGAGGAGAGCCTGAATTCCGCCTTCATGAATCAGCTGGCAAACAAGGTACGCGCTGTCCAAGATCGTAAGGCCCAGTTGAGGGAAACAACCGGCCGCGCTCTTGGCCTGCTTCAGGCGCTGAACGCAAGCGCTCTTTCCGGCCGGGAGCGCGATACGCTGAAACGCGAGCTGCTGAAAGCCATGGACGCCGGAGGCGCCAGAGCTTCTGACAAAGGAAGTTTCGACGGCATCAGGATAGATGTACTGCATCCGGCAGATCTGTTTTCCGGCGGCGTCAACCGTCTGGGACTTACTCCCGGCACGCGTGACGCCAAACAACGCACGTTGGAACAATTGCTTGCACAGCTCCCCTCAGAAGGGGATTTCGCGGTCATGGAACTTCCGCGCGGGTTGGCCGTGGCGGGCGAAGCCTTTGGTATCGCCTCCTCCCTTGAACATCCGGCTCTGGCCTTTTTTCTCCCCGTGGATCCCCCCCATATGAACGGGGGAAGAATGCCGCAGGAAGTGCTCGTCGCCGTAATGCCGCTGGACGATCTGGAAAGAATGGCGCGCGGGGCGGAAGGTGCGCTGCTTGAAGCCACGCGGGAAAAATTTCAGAGCATGGAACTGTACCGGCACGGACTTGTCGCCCTGCTGGATGAACAAGGGGAAATTCTGGCCGCTGCAGGAGACGGGCAACTCCCCCGTGAAAGCCTTGCCGCTGCGCTGGAAGAAGCCCGGCAAACGGGCCGGGCTCAGCTTACACTGCCTTCAGCATACGGTGATTTGCTCTGTCTTGCGGGAAATATTCGCGCCTTCGGCTGGTATGTGGTCATGACCGCGCCGCTTTCCGAAATCCGCGAACCTTCCGACTCCCTGCTTTTCCACCTGTTTACCTTCAGCCTGGCGATTACATTTGTGGCCGCACTGCTCGCACTGTTCATGCTCATGCGGGCACTTCGTCCGCTGGGCCTTCTGACGCGCAAGACGGATGAACTGGCGCAGGTGGACTTTTCCGCCCCTGATGCGCTGGAAAAGCTGGAGCCGCTGATGGCGCGGGGGCTTCCCCTTGAACGACGGGACGAACTGGGACAACTTGCCCGGGCATTCGCCCGCATGGGCAAGGCCCTGGCCGAAAATATCCGGAAGCTTATGGAAACCACAGCCAGCAAAGAGCGCATGGAAGGCGAACTGTCCGCCGCCCGCGACATCCAGATGGGCATCCTGCCCCCGCCGGACGGCGCGCCGGAAATCTGCGGCTTTTCCGCTTCCGCCTTTCTTGACCCTGCCAAGGAAGTGGGCGGCGATTTATACGACTTTTTCACCACCCACGACGGCAGGCGCGCCCTGGTGCTGGGCGACGTCTCCGGCAAGGGTGTACCCGCCGCACTGTTTATGTCCATGACCGTAACCCTGGTACGTTACGCGCTGGATTCCGGCCTCGATCCGGCAGCGGCCATGACCCGGGTCAACGCCATGTTGGAAGAGCACAACCCCGGCAACATGTTCGTCACTCTCTTTCTTGCGCTGTATGACCCCAAAACCGGGGATCTGGCCTACGCCAACGGCGGTCACTGCCCGCCTTGCATTGTCGGAGCGGACCCCGCTCGTCCCCTCCGCCTGCTGGAAAACCTGAGCGGACCACTGGTGGGCGTCATGCCCGATCTGGAATACGAACTGTTCCTTGACCGGCTGGAAAACGGAGAAACCTGTCTGCTCTTTACGGACGGCGTAACGGAAGCCATGAACGAACGCAAGGAACTGTACGGCGAAGAGCGGCTCATGGCCTTCATTGCAAAGCACCGGAATGCAAAGCCGAAAGAACTGCTTACGCTTATTTTTGGCGATATCATACGCTACAGGGGCAAAGAACCGCAATCCGATGATATTACCATGCTTGCCTTTTGCCGTCCCGACCCGTCATTCAATATTGCTGCCGCACCCGCTGCGCCCCATACTGGAACAGGTTCCACGGCTGACGCGTTTTACGCTTCCCCAAAAGCGACCGGAATCGAAAAATGACAATACAAAAAACAGCTACAAACCAGGCTGGCCACAACAAGGCAAATCGCGCGAATGCTGTGGCCCTGGCCGGGTGGGCCGCCGTGCTCGTGTGCAGTCTGCTCATCTACGACGCGTTGCTGTTCTCTTCCCTGAACAGGGAAGTATGGAGCGACGTGCAGGCCTCCGCCCGCGTGGCGGCAGACAATCTGCGCCTGAATGTCGCCACGGGCGTACGCTTCGGAAAGAAGCTGGAAAGCTACCGGGGGCTGGACAAATTGCTGATCCACGCGGGAGAGGCGGCCGGAATGCCGCTGGCCGCTCTGGATGCGCAGGGAAACGTCATTCTTTCGCACGGCGGTTTTCCTTCTTCTGCCTTCCATACAGGCAGGGTGCTGGAGGAAAAAAACGGGGTCACCCTGCGCGAGGATGAAAGCGGGCGCACGATTATTGTACCCGTAAACGGCCGCGACGGAAAGAGCGCCGGATACCTCGGGGCCCGCATCGAACGCGCGCCGCTGGATGCCGAGCTGTTCTCCATGTTCAAAAAGCAGCTTGCCGCACAGGGGGCCGTATCCCTTGCCGGGGTGCTGCTTCTCGCCGGCCTGCTCGCCGCTGCAGGGCGCGGACGCACGGAAAACGCCCCGCACAGTATCTCCCGCTCCACCCGTATATCAGGAATCGCCGTATTTCTCCTGGTGATGCTGGCCAACGGCGCTTTGGCCCTGCATGCCGTCAGTTCCCGCTATACAGACAGTCTGGAGCAGGATGCCGGACGTACCGGAGCGCTGCTGACAGAAGCTCTCAACCGGCTTCTGCTGGTTGGCGTTTCCTTTGAGCGCATGGACAGCATCGACGCCTACCTTTCCGGCATCGCCGCCGCACACAAGGGAACCATAGCTCTGGAAATTCTGAATCCACAGGGCTTCAGGGTAGCAGGCAGTATGCAGGAGGGAGCCGCGCTCTTACCCGGAGCACGGAATTTTCCCTTGCTGGCGGCGAGGGAGCGCACGTCTGGCTCTGTATCAGGGCTCAACCCGGAAAAGGATTCCGCAAGCTGGGCACTGCGCGTCTCGATTGTCCGCGCTCCCTGGCTGGAGCGTCTGCGCGCCACAGCGCTGGATATGCTTACCATGGTGGCGGTTTCGCTGATTTTTATGGTGGAGCTTTTTCTTCTGCTCACACGCGGGATGGAACTGATCCGCGAGGAAAAAGAAGCTTCCGGTGTTCCGGCGAACCTGCAGGCCGGCCGAAGTGGCCGAAGTGGACTGTTGCGCCCGCTGGTATTTTTCATGCTTTTCGCCATGGACATGTCCATCTCGTTTATCCCTCTGCGCATGGCTGAGCTTGTCCCGGCCGGAAACCTTTCCCGCGATATGCTGCTGGGTCTGCCCATTTCTGCGGAAATGGGCATGACAGGGATCAGCGTGCTGCTTGCCGGAATATGGATAAAACGCCGGGGGGCAAGGCCCCCGCTCATGACAGGGTTGGCGCTGGTAGGTCTGGGTTATCTCGGCTCCATGCTGGCTTCTGCGCCGTGGCATTTTGTGGCGGCGCGCGCTGTGGTGGGGCTGGGCTACGGGCTGGCACTGCTCACAGCCCAGGCCTATACCGTCAAAGACGGCATGCTGGCCGACATGTTCGCCGGGGTCTATGCCGGTTCCCTGTGCGGCAGTGCCATGGGAGCCATGCTCGCAGAACGCTTCGGCTATACTCCGGTCTTCCTGCTTTCCGCCGTCATTCTGCTCTGTCTTGTTCCTTTGCCGCGTCTGCTTCTGCAGGGCGGAAGAAAGGATGAAGCAAACTCATCCTCCAGCGCAAAAATCACGTTCGGTCAGATACGCCGCCTGTTGGGCGACAGACGTTTTCTGGCTTTTGTTCTGCTCAGTCTGGTGCCTTCGGCCATGCTATGCGTGGGCTTTCTCAACTACTTTCTTCCCATCTATCTGAAAAGCGCAGGCACGGCACAGTCCGACATCGGCCGCATCTATATGCTCAACTGTTTACTGGTCATCTACAGCGGGCCGCCGCTCAGCAGGCTGGTGATAAAAAGCCGTTCCAAGGCAGGCATGGTCTGTGCTGCAGGCATCATTTCCGCTCTGGCCCTGCTTGGCCTGGCCATACTTCCTCCCCTGCCTGCCACGCTGATCGGAGCGATGCTGGTGGGGCTGGCTACCGGCCTGAATATCCCGGCGCAAAGTGAATATTTACTGCAACAGGACATCGCCAAGGCTATCGGCGTTGATCAGAGTATGGGACTGCTGGATGCGCTTCAGCGTGTGGGACAGGTGCTCGGGCCGCTGTGCACGGGAGCAGCTCTGATCGCCATGAGTGTGGACGAAGCGGCCAAAATAATCGGTGCGGGGTTCATTGTTATTTCGCTTGCGTTCCTCGTTCTGACGCGGCCGCCCCGCCAAGTGCAGAGAGGAAACGCATGAATACAGAAAACCGGAACAATTGTCTGGAACAGTTGCGTGCCGTCATTCCCGAAGCCATGAGGAATATGGAGGGAAGCGCCGGGGCGCTTTCCCTTGCGGAATATGCCCGGAGCATGCCGCAAACCAGTGACGCACCTCTTCAGGATGGGGAAGATCTGATCACGCTGGCGCAAGCTGAAGCAGCCCGGATTTTTTCCCCCGCTACGGGGGTGTCTCTGCGCCGGGAGCTGGAAACGCGTTTTCTCGCCCTGACAGCCAATCATCACGGTGTGGATTTTCATCCGGAATTTCTTCAGGGGAATCTCGTCTTTGCGCTCGGCTGCAAAGATGCCGTGCCGCTGTTCGCCTGTGGGGGGGTGCCATGCAACAATATGGCATATCCGCGCGGTCTGCTGTTCCCCCCGCGCGAGGCGGGCAGTACCAAGCCGCGCCGCTTTCCGGCGTTGGCAGTCGGCGACCGTCACGCCTTTGTCAGCGCTCAAATCCCGTTCTGTGCGGCCCATGTCAGTTCCGCCCTTGATGCCCTGCCACGCGCGGAACTGACTGAAACAGAGCGGCATCTTGCTGCGGAAATCCTGACGGGCGTCTACCTTCATCCCACCACACTGCGGCAGACATGCTTTCGGGATCAGATGTCTGCGGCAAACGCCCTGCTCTGGAGCAAGCTCGCAGGCCCCGGATTGCATTTGCCGCCGCTGGTCTGCCTGGACTTCCAACATTTCTGCGGACTGCTCCTCGCGGAGGACCTGACGCACCCGGGTACGCTCGCGTATGATCTCTTGCTGGAACCGGAGCTGACCAAAACGATTTTTCATGCACTCAACGGAGCGCAGGCGTGCTGGAGCATGCAGGAAGATGAACTCCCGGCGCGGGGGAGTTTTCTGTTCTGGGGGCTGGATGAAAAAGGCCGTGGCGTCGCATTGCGCCCGGACTTCAGGGAAAGGGCGCTCATTTCTCCGCGCCGCCCGGATATGCGTTTTGAGCTGAAACAGGACGCATTGAGCACAGCGCTTGCCTCCCGCCGTCTGTTGCCCACGCTGTATCTGAGCTTTGCCATGACCGCTCTGGCAAGAGGCCTCGCCTGCGCGGGCGGGGTATTCCAGTTCGCCTACCTGCCTGCCATGAAGGAAGGAACGGCGGATGCGCTGCGCCGCTGCGGAGAACATGCGCGGGCGGACAGGCTTTCCATATCCTGCCCGCTGGGAGCGGGTTTTCATGCCCTTCGCGCTCCGGGCGCTCAGGGTGAAGACCCGGATCACGCCGCCGGGCCGCTGGATATCCTCCGGCATGGCGGGCTTTCTGAAAAAGATTGGAAAGCCTTTGGAGAATTCCGGACAGAGGAAGCGTTTTTCTGCTCACTTCAATTCCAATATGAAGACATCATTCCCGAAGCAGAACGCCTGCCCGGCTGGTTTGAGGCTCTACGCCGCATGCCTTCTTTAGTGCTTCAGCATGACAAAAAATACGAGAAGCATGATGCCTGATCTGATTTTGAACATAGACGCCCTTACTCATAACCTGCGCCAGATGCCGCGTCTGG
Organism: Pseudomonadota bacterium; assembly: GCA_023450535.1. GTDB lineage: Bacteria > Desulfobacterota > Desulfovibrionia > Desulfovibrionales > Desulfovibrionaceae > Mailhella. The sequence continues at coordinate 8,582 of JAEXGX010000107.1, forward strand.
AACGGGATTGGAATTTCAGTTTTATGCCGGTTCTGAAAATGGTAGCCTGCCACCCCGCGGTTGTTAACGCGATAACACAGGCCGGGTATCAACGCTACGGCGCAGCGGAAGTAGATGAACCCCTGTTCTGGAAACAGGCTGAAGCGGGGCTGCCGGAAACTGCGCCGAACAAGCCTATATTGATCAGCCTGCCCCCGCTCCACCGTGCCGACGACGTCACGCGGCTGTTCAGCCGCAGTCCGGTGGACTCTATGGAGGCCCTTGCAGCGCTGGACGCCGCCGTTGAACGCCAGGGAAGCGACGCCAAAGCGCATGAATGCCTGGTCATGATCGATTTGGGCGACATGCGTGAAGGCATTCCTGTGGATAATTCCAATGAATTCTTTCGCTGTGCCGCGAATAAATTCAAACATCTGAGCCTGACAGGGATAGGCGTCACCATGGGCTGTCTGCACGGAGCCTGCCCGGATACCATCGCCATGAACGCTCTTTCCGATGCGGCGGAGGGTGCTGGAGCTATTCTCGGCCAGCCCGTCAGCCTCATCAGCCTTGGCGGGTCCATATTCTGGGATTGGTGGGCGGAACACCACGGAGAATTCATCTCCCCCCCCGGCTGCAGCGTGGAGCTGCGCATTGCCGATCCCCTTTTGCTCGGGTATGACAGTTATCATGAAAAAGCTTCTGCAGGCGGAACATTCCGGCGGGATTTGTTCAGACTGGACGCCACGGTACTTGAAGTTATGACAAAGGAATTGCGCCCGCCTCGGGTCTGCGCCCTGAACGGACAGGGAGAAATCGCCCCCCTGACCCATACCGGCCTGCGCAAGCGGGCGCTGCTGGACTGCGGAATCCTGCACACCAATGTACGCGGGCTCAAATTGGATATTCCCGGTGCGGAAATCGTGGACTTCAGCGGCAATTACACCATACTCGACATCACGGACTGCCCCAGGGCCTTCCGGCCGGGCGATACGGTTTCATTCGTCCCCGACTACTGGGCCATTGCCCAGAGCTTCCGCAATCCTATGGTTCCCAAGCATTGTCTTTCCTGCGCCTGATTTCCGGCCAGAAAAGGAGACCTCATGTCATCAACCGTTTCTTTTCTTCGCCTTGCCCGCCGCGTGTTGTCAGCATTTCTTCCCATATTTTTGGTTATCTGCTGGGGCCTTGCACCATGCGGAGCTACCGCCGCAGAGCCTTCCCAAGAGGCTGCCGCGCCGCAAAAAATCTGGCGCATCGCCTATATTGAAGGTGGCCCTTTTGTCGATTATCAAAAAATTCTGCGCGGGGTAGCCCTGGGGCTGCAACGTATGGGACTTATCCGGAACGGCGCTGTCCCCGTGCCGGAAAACTCCGAAGACGTTTCCGGCATGTGGGAATGGCTCGCGTGCAATGCGGACGGAACAAGCGTACGCTTTCTGACGGACGCATTCTATTCCGCAGACTGGGACGCCGAAACCAGAGCCGCGAACCGCGAAGCACTGCTGAAACGCATCCGGGAAAAAAACGATATCGACATCGTTCTGGCGTTCGGAACCTGGGGAGGCCAGGATCTCGCCGATGCCGACGTGGATGTTCCGGTTATCGTGGCTTCCGTCACCAATGCCGTGGAAGCAGGCATCATTCCTTCGGCGGAAGATTCAGGCAAGGACAATCTTGTCGCTCCCATTGAGCCGGATCGCTTCAAACATCAGGTCATGCTGTTCCATGACATCTTCAAGTTCAAAAAACTCGGCATCGCCTACGAGGATACTTCTTCAGGCAGAGGGAGCATTGCTCTGAATGAAATTGAAAGCGCCGCGCAAGAACTTGGCGTGGAACTCCTGCGCTGCAACGACGCCTTTGACGTGGAAGATCCCGCTCTGGCTGCGGATCGGCTGAAAGCCTGCCATGCGCAACTGGCAAAACAGGGTGCCGATGCGGTGTACCTCACCTATAATCGCGGCATGCAGCCCGACACCATTGCCGATGTCCTGGTTCCTCTGGCAAAAGCGCATGTACCCACCTTTTCCCAAACCGGGGAGTCCGATGTGGCGCACGGGGCGCTGCTCAGCATTTCACAGGCCAATACAGAAGAAGAAGGCATCTTCAACGCGGAACTGATGGACGCCATTATCAAGGGAGCAAAGCCGCGCGATCTGTCGCAAAAATTCGAGAGCTCCGTCAGCCTGGCCCTGAACCTGCGTATGGCCACGCTCATCGGCTGGAACCCACCGCTGGAGATCCTCGCCGCTGTGGACGAATTCTATCAGGAAATGAAATAAGTACGTTAATCGAGGCTGCAAAAAGATCCTTTTGAGGTGGCTCCTCGCCCCCCCCTCCGGCACCTGCCCGAAGGGTGACGGGCAACGCGGGGCATGATGCCCCTGCACCCCCAAGTATACCATGCCATAATCATGGGAGTCCGGGGGAGATTATCTCCCCCGGCGGGGACGGGGCAGAGCCCCGGTTGAGTATCATTCCGGAGCTATTCCAGCCTGTACTTCTTGAGTTTGCTGTGCAGGGTGGCGCGGGTGATACCGAGCCGTCTGGCGGCCTCGCTCTTGTTGTCCTCGGTTTCCCGCAGCGTAGCCTCGATGGCCTTGCGCTCCACGTCTTCCAGCGACATGGAGCCCAGCGCCAGATCCTCGTCATCCGCTCCGGACGGAACAGACGCGTTCTGCACGGCCAGAGGCAGGGCGCGTTCCGCGATATATTCCCCGCCGGACAAGATTACGGCGCGCTCCACGGCGTTTTCCAGCTCGCGCACATTACCCGGCCAGCCATAACGCAGCATGGCATCCATGGCCTGCGGGGTAAACCCCTTGATGCTCTTGCGGTTGGCGGTAGCGTGACGTTCCAGAAAGGTTGCGGCCAACAGCGGGATATCTTCGCGACGGGCGCGCAGTGGCGGTACTTCCAGCCCGATGACATTAAGCCGGTAGAACAGATCCTCGCGAAAACGCCCTGCCGCCACCTCATCCGCCAGAATGCGGTTCGTCGCCGCAATGACGCGCACATCCACCTTAATGGTTTCATCGCATCCCACACGTTGCACCTCTCCCTGCTGGAGCACGCGCAACAGCTTGGCCTGAAGAGCCAGAGGCATCTCCCCTATTTCATCCAGAAACAGCGTGCCGCCATGAGCCAGCACAAAACGCCCCTCCCGCCGCCGATCCGCGCCGGTAAATGCGCCCTTTTCATGCCCGAACAGTTCGGATTCCAGCAGGTTTTCTGCCAGAGCCGCGCAGTTGATGGTCACAAAGGCTTTATCGCGGCGCACACTGGCGGCCTGAATGGCACGCGCTACAAGTTCCTTGCCCGTGCCGGACTCTCCGGAAATGAGCACCGTGGCCTCTGTGGGCGCAACCGTCTCCACCAGCTCTACCAGCTCGCGCATGGCCTCGCCCCGCCCAAGCAACAAGGATGCTGTTCCGCTTTGCTCGCGGTGCAGTTCCTGGTTTTCCCGTGCCAGCCGGGTGTGATCCAGAGCGCGTTCAAGCGCCAGCTTAAGTTCGTCCAGATCCAGCGGTTTGGTGAGGTAATCGCAGGCTCCCAAGCGCAACGCGTCCACCGCGTTTTGTACGGAAGACCATGCCGTCATAATCAGCACCGGGATGGAAGGATTCCATTCACGAATTTCCTTAAGTGCCACAATGCCGTCCATACGGGCCATGCGCACATCGGTGAGCACGGCGTCAAAAGCTTTGCCCTTGACCAGATCTACCGCAGCGGCGCCGTCTTCCGCCTCTTCCACGGCATATCCCCAGCCGCGCAGTACGGTGCGCAACATGGAACGGTGAGGAGCGTCGTCATCGACAATCAGAATCAACGGCTGAGGCATGACTGCACCTTATTCCTCTGAGCTTTCCGGCCGGTCGGCCAATACCGGGGCCACGGCGGATGCGGCACTCGCTTCCCGCTGTATCTCGTCCCCAGAAACTCCATTCACATTAGTCAATTCGGACGCTTCAGGCGTAGCGGGCAAAATGAAGTGCACTGTGGTACCCCGATCCGGCCCGGATGTTTCGGACGTAATGCGCACACTGCCCCCGTGCGCTTCCGTAACCTTGAGCACCATAGCGAGGCCCAGCCCCGTGCCCTGGCTCTTGGTGGTGAAATAGGGGTCAAAAATACGCTCAAGAATATTCTGCTCAATGCCCGGGCCGTTGTCCCGTACATCCAGCACCAGGGAGTCCCCGCGTGTCTTGAGGTCAAGACGCAGTTCTCCGCCGTCCTTCATGGCTTCCACAGCGTTGAGGCAGACATTGAGCAGCGCCTGCCGAAAGCGGTCCGGGTCCAACCATGCCTCCCCCTCGCCCTCACGTACCAGCGATATCCCGCGCTGTGCCGCATCCTGAGCCAGAAGACGCAACGTATTATCTGCCAGACTGGCCATGTCGACACGGCGGGGATGAATATCCGTAGGACGGGATACACCGATGAGGTCGGAAATCACCCGATTGAGGCGATCCACCTCCTGCACCATGATGCGCGCGGCTTCACGGTCTTCACTGCCTTCCGGAAAGCGCCCCCCGAGATACGAGGCATAACCCTTGATAGAACTCAGAGGATTACGCAGTTCATGCGCCACTCCAGCGGCCAGATCTCCCACAGCCGCCAATTTTTCCCGCCGTCGCACCTCAGCCTCAAGCTGCCGGTTCTTTTCCAACATCTGTCGGGCCATGCTCTCGGCCGCCTTCATGCGTCTGCGATTTTCCGCACTGTATTCAAAGTACTGAATGGCAAGAATGGCCGCAACCGAAGCTACAATGGCCAACAGCGCGTTAAATAGCGCGGAACGCACGTTCTGACGCTGCATGTCCTGAAGCGGCCGGGGGTCCTGCCCGATAAACACGCGCAGCGGGGGCGAGGCGACAACCACACTCACGCCGCCGCTCACACTGTTCGTATGGGGGTCCATCAGCTTCAGATTGCGCTTCTGAAACAGCGCAAGGGAACGCTGCACCACAAAAGCACGGTGCCCTTCCATATCCAGAATACGCCAGTTCCGGCTCGGTTCCAGCATGTCGTAATCTTCGGCATTTTCGTCGGCATGTTCGCTGACATTTTCAGAGGACGCGTCCCCTGAATTCCCCAAGGGCATGTCCACAGGTTGGGTCAGGCTCTTCATTTTTTCCAGAGTGATCGGCTTATCGTCCACCCGGAGCATCAGCCCGACACGGCTACGATCGCTGTGCGCAATGATGCGCCCATCCTCCAAGGTCAACGCCACAAACAGCAGATCCTCACGGGAGGCCAGTTCCTCCAGCAGAGCCTGGAGCTGCACACCCGCCTGTGTGCGCATGTCACTGCGCAAGCTGCTTTCAAACAGGCTGATAATCACATTGCCCCGTTCTTCAAGCAGGCGGGCCACGGCGTTTTCCGTCTGGCGCAGGTTGCGCCCGGTGAGTACGCCTACCACCACAACCACAATAAGCAAAATGCCTACAAGATGCAGGGAAGAGAGCGGCATATGCCGGAAGAAAGGAAAACGTTTTTTGTTCACACAAAGACTCTTCGGTCGGAGAGGGGGGGGCGGCAAGCGCTGGTAAAGAGACAAGACGGGATCGGGCGGGAGCACATCACTCCGTTTCAAAAAATAAGCCTTCATGGGGCAAGGGGCAAGCGTTAATGCGAAAAGTCCTTTCCCCTGAGCTCCTCAAACAGGGCTTCGATACAGGCCGCACTCTGCGGGGGCAAGTGCTTGCGCCTGCGGGTAATCAGCGCATATTCGCGCAGTGCGCTCGCTCCGGGAAGCGGATAAATATCCAGCACATCCTGATAGTTTCGTACGGTAAAATCCTCAAGGATAGTCACGCCCATGCCCGCTTGCACATAGGCCAGAATCACGGCGGAATTGTTGGCCGTGGCCGATACGGCGGGCACCACGCCCCACTTCCGCAGTTCGTCATGCACCACCCGGTCCAGAACACTGGTGGAGGCAAAGGTCACAAAGGGCACACCGTCCAGTTCCCGCACATCACGCAGAAAACCCTGTCCATCGCGGCTGAATCTCTTCTCCGGGCGGCTGACCAATACCAAACGGGAAGAAAACAACGGTTTTGCCTCAATGGTGGAAGGGTATTCATCCCGGGCCAGAATGCCGAAATCAATGGCCGAACGGTTGACCATATCCAGAGTAAGGCTCGTCTCTCCGCTCGAATTGAGGGTAAACCAAGTTTGCGGATGCCGCTGGTGGAAACGGGCTAGCGGCCGGGCAAGAATATTGGCGGAAACGCTGTGCGTGCTGGAAAGGGAAATCTCTCCCTTGTACGCCTCGTGCCGTGTGCTTCCCACCTCGGAACGGATCTCCTTGACCAGTTCGAACATGGTGATGGCCTTCTCGTGCAGTTGGCGGCCTTCCGCCGTCAGTTCCATGCTCTTGTTCCGGCGATTGAAAAGCTGAACGCCCAGTTCCGCTTCCAAACACTGCACCAGGTAGCTTACGGCAGGCTGGCGCAGACCGAGGCTTTCCGCCGCCTGCGACATGTTGCCGCACTCCGCAACGGCGTAGAAGCCGCGCAGCCATTGCAGAAAGTCGCCGCTGAAGCGCTCGATCACAGGATTCTCCCGGAAATTGGACTCTGTTCCATGCCTTGCGCCATAAGGGTACCGGATTACCGCCAGAGGAGCAACCGTGACCCGCGTCACACGCCCCTGCGGCCGGAAAGAGAGAAGGCACGTTGACGGCACGTTCAGCCGCAGCACACGTCAGGAAACATTATACGATTTTCTGCGCAGCATACTTCTGATAAACGCGGCGGACTGGGGAGACATGTACTTTCGCCTGCCTCTGATGATATAATAATTACTGGCTGCCGAGTCATAGGGGAGAGCATACACGTCATACTTGCCCTTATTGGCGTTCTCAAAATTTTCCACAATGGCGCAGCCCACACCGGCCCCTACGAACGCCCGGATATCGTTATAATTATTTATGGAAATAAACATGTTGGGCCGTATGCCGTTTGCCACCAGATAGCGGTCGATGTACCGCTTTACATTCTCGCTGTGCAGCCGGGTAAGAAAGGGGACATTTTCCAGCTCGAACAGATCTGTGAGGCAACCGCCCTCGTCCGTGGAAAAATTCCATCCGCATGGAGTTATCAACACCAGACGGACGCGGAACAAAAAATCCGCCAGGATATTGTCCGGTATCCGCTCCATCGAAACGATGCCGAAATCCACTTCCGCTCTCACCACGGAATCAAGTATTGTTTGAGAGCTCATACCGCTGATGATGGTGAAGCGTACCTCGGGATTGCTCTTTTTAAACACCTCCACATAGTGAGGCAAATGGCTTCCCGCAAAGGAGTGCGAGGTCGTGAGGACAATATCTCCCCGGTAAGCGGATTTGTCCAGTGCTGCCATCTCCGTTCTGAGTCCGTTGAAAAGCTCGATGAGCTCCGCGCTCCGCGCGTAAAGAGCCTCTCCGCTACTCGTCAGCAACATCGCAGAATTACGACGGCTGAAAAGCTCCATGCCCAGTTCAGCCTCCAGATTGCGTACGAGATAACTCACTGCGGGCTGGCTTACTTCAAGCCTTTTGGCTGCTCTGGAAATGCTTCCTTCTTCGGCGACCACATGGAACGCTATCAGCCACTTAAAAAGCTTTCCCCTTGCAAGCTCTGTCACGGTTCCTCCTTCCCTTGCATACGAAATTTCCTGCAAAACACCCTTTATAACAGCTTAATATATTTATCTTTTATCAGACTTTAATGTCTGCCTCGATTTTTATGGGCACATAAAAAAAATTATTTGATTTTCGTCTTCCTTTCACCATGAGAACAAAGGGTAAAGAAGGCCGCCACACGAGGTCTTCACAGATTTCCCACAGGATACAAGCCCCAAACCTTTTTCCTGGCAGGTGGTTATATGAAACCAATCCTTTTTCTTTCCCTTACGTTCTGCGCGGCACTCTCCGGCGTCTCTTCTGCCCATGCGGCGGACTACCCTTCCAACCCTATTGTCATCATTTCCCCCTACGCCCCCGGAGACGCGGTGGATAACACCGCCCGCATTTTCGCCGACAATTTAGGCAAAGAACTGGATGCCAGCGTGGTGGTACAAAACGTTACGGGCGGCAGCGGCATCATCGGCATGAAAAACGCCCTGAAAGCTAAACCGGACGGTTACACCCTGGTCATGGCCGTTGCCGGCGCGCTTATCAACGCGCCCATGACCAGCAATCCCGGCTTCACTTCCGATGATTTCACCCCTCTGGCCAAGCTGACCGAGATGTCTCTGGCCATCGCCGTAAAGGCCGACAGCAAATACAAGACACTGGATGACCTGGTACAGGACGCCAAGGTCAACGTGGTCAAGTATTCCACCCCCGGTGCCAGCTCCACGCAACGCATGGTCATCAGCGAATTTGCCAATAAAAACGGCTTCAGGCCCATGCGGCACATTGCCGGCCAGGGCGGCGGCGACACCGTGACCAAACTGCTCACGGGCGAAGTGGACATCGCCTTTACTGCCACACCTGTGTTCTACCCGCTGGTCAAGGGCGAAAAACTGCGCCTTCTGGCAGTGGGAGCCCCTGAACGGCTCCCCTATCTGCCCGATCAGCCCACATTCAAGGAGCAGGGCTACGACATGCCCGAAACGCTGTGGTTCGGCCTGGCCGTCCGCAACGGCGTGGTTCCCGAGGTCCTCGACACGCTGAACGCGGCTATCAAAAAGGTCTGTTCCGACGGCAAGATGAAAGAGACGCTGGAGAAATTCCGGATCTCCACTTCCTATCTCGGCCCGGATGAGTTCAGGGAACTGATCAGCAGAACTGCGGAAAGCCGCCGTACCATCATGAAAGCTCTCGGCATCATCAAGTAACAAAGGGAGGCTGCCATGATCGCGGCAAAAAGCGGACTGGGAGCTGTCACCATACTTATGGGAAGCGCGGTTGCCCTGCTTTCCGCCTCCCTCGACGCCATGCCCGGCGAGCCGGATATTTCGCCCGGGGGCTTTCCCCAGGGGTTGGGCGTCATCCTCATCATACTCGGCGCCATCCTGATATGGCAATCACAAAAACAGACAGGCAAGGGACCATCCCTTGCCGAAGTCTGGAAACAGATACGCGGCGGTCACAGCCTCCCCCTCTCATTTCTGGTCATCGTGTACTTCACACTCTTCCAGTATACCCCCTTTCTCCTCAGCAGCACCATTTTCATGGCCTTGGCCATGCTGGTGCTGGGCGCAAAGGCGGGGCTGAAACTGCTGTTCGTTTCCCTCGTTACCTCGGGCTTCCTGTTCCTCCTGTTCCGCTACGGGTTTTCGGTCATCCTGCCCTAGAGCAGTTTAACTTTGAAATCATACATGGCCAAGACACTATGTTCTGACCCGCAGGTTTCACGCCTCCGCCGGAGCTTTACGCCGCAAATGAATTGCGGCTACTCCGGCTTCGCGGCGGAGCCTCGTTTCACTCGACCCCGTAGAGCATTTGGCGATTGAAATTATCTGCCGGCCAAGCCCCTCTCTACAGGCTCTTCGGCTTCACGCCTGCCCCGAAGATTGCCCCGCAAGTGGAATGTGCCGCTTCGGCGTTGCAGCTCCTTCAGCCGTTGGAGTGAAACTCCATACGGGTGAAAAAAACAGAAACGAGCCGCGCTTGCTCGATTCCGTGGCGATTTCAAAGTGAAATTGCTCTGCCCCCGCCACCCCTGACCGGAGATTTCGCATGGAATTTCTCTCATTTTCAGATTTCCTGACGGGCCTTGGCATGACGCTCTCTCCCATGGTCATCGGTTTCATCATCCTCGGCGTAGTCATCGGTGTCGTCTTCGGAGCAGCACCGGGCCTCACCGCCACAGCGGGCGTGGCGATCATCACGCCGCTGACCTATGGCGTGAGTTTTGAAGCGTCCATGGGAATTTTGCTGGGCGTATACTGTGGCGGCTATTTCGCGGGCAGTATTCCCGCCATCCTTGTCAACACGCCGGGTGCGCCCGGCAACTCGGCCACGGCTCTCGACGGCTACGTTATGGCAAAAAACGGCGAGGCCAACAAGGCGCTCAGCCTTGCCGCCATCAGTTCTTTCATCGGCGGCGTTGCGAGCGGCATCATCCTGCTGCTCTTCGCCCCCATGCTCTCGGGCCTGGCACTCAAGTTCACCTCTGTGGAATATGTCAGTTTCGGCCTGTTCGGACTGGTCTGCGTGGCCGCCATTTCCGGCGGAGCCATTGTCTGCGGCTGTATCGCGGCCTGCATGGGGCTGATCCTCGGTTGCGTGGGCCTCGATCCCATTACCGGCGCGGCGGAAAGGCTGACCTTCGGCTTTGCCGAACTATCCACCGGAATCGACCTTATGGCTGCCCTCATCGCCTTCTTCTGCGTCACTGAAATGCTGAATCAGGGCGGTACTGAACTGGCCATGCAGCGTCTGCCCCATCAGAAGGACTGCCGCATCAGCGAGGTACTGGGCTACTTTGCGCGGAACAAATGGCTTGTGCTGAAAAGCGCCGTCATAGGCACCGGCATAGGCATACTGCCGGGCACAGGCCCGACCATTGCCTCGTGGATATCCTACACGGGCGCGAGCAAGGAAAAGGAAGGAGAGCCGGCCATCGGCCACGGCGCTCCCCGCGGCATCATCGCTTCCGAGGTATCCAACAACGCCGTTACCGGCGGAGCGACCATTCCCCTGCTGACTCTGGGTATCCCCGGCGACACCGTGACGGCCGTTCTGCTTGGCGCGCTGATGATCCAGAATGTCACCCCCAGCCCCTTCTTCATTCTTGAAAACGGCCCCATGTTCTCCGTCATCATTATCAGCCTCATGCTGGGCAACCTGATCCTGCTGATCTTCGGCCTGTCCCTCCGCAAGATTCTGCCCAGGCTCCTTACCTTCCCACCATCCGTTCTGCTTCCCGTCATCGGAATTCTGGCAGCCACAGGCGGTTATGCCGCCGGCAATTCCGGCTTCAACGTCTTTCTCATCGGCATACTCGGCGTGGCGGGCTATCTGCTCTCCCGCATCGGTCTGCCCATGGCCCCGCTGGTGCTCGGGCTGGTGTTGTCGCCCATTATCGAGCGCAATTTCCGCGATGCCCTGGCCGTTCACAACATGGACTACACCGTCTTTTTCACCCGGCCCATCAGCGCGGCGCTGCTTTTCGCGGCGGCCTTCACCGTATGCTACATGGTCC
>JAEXGX010000117.1 GCA_023450535.1 Pseudomonadota bacterium
TAGTTGAGAATATTGTAGATAGGGGTTCCCTGTGCCATGAATGTCATGAGCAGAGCCACATAACCGCCGGAATAGGCCAGAAGCAGGGTTGTGGTCATGGTGCCCATGGCCGCCCGGCCGACATTCATACCGGAGCGCATGGCTTCACGCCAGTCCAGGTCAGGACGCTTTTCCGTTACTTCATGGACGGCAGAGGTGATGTCCACGGCAAGGTCCATGACCGCCCCCGACGCTCCGATGAAAATGGAGGCCATAAAGATGCTGGTCAGGTTCAGATCGGGGTAGCCGGAGTACAACAGGCTTTCCGAGCCGCTCATGATTGCGCCGTGAATCTTGAAAAGATCGGTGAAAAAAATGCCGAGCAGACAGGTGACGGCCACTCCGAGAAAGGCCCCGGATGTCGCCGCCAGCGCGCGCCTGTCAAAACCGTAGACAAGACTGATAATAATGACGGTCAGGCTCAGCGTAACGCCCAGCCCGGCGAATATGGGATTCCAACCATTAAGATAACCGGGGACGAGTACTTTCCAGATCATGAGCACGGCCAGCGCGAACGAGAGCAGGGCATGGACTCCGGTGCGTCCTGCAAAGAGAATGAGAAAGACGGCGAAACAGGCGAGCAGGAGGAGTTCTTTGTCCAGACGGTAATGGTCAATGAGGGAAACAGAGCGGATTTCGTCATTGCGGTAGCTGACGACCGCCATGGCCTGATCGCCAGGCGCGAAAATTTTGTCGGCTTCCAACGAGCCGTTGAGCATGTTGATACCGTGGGTAACACTGCCGGCAAACTTTCCACCGAGCAGTTTCAGCGTGCAGCGCTGTTCCCCGGACTTGATCAGCCCTGTGTCCACGATAGTGCTGTTGTCTGTATCCAAAACAAGGGCCGTACACCTGTCCGCGCCCTTGTATTGGAGAAAACCCTCGTATCCTGTGGGCAGAGCGAACAGAAAAATGACGAGGGCGGCACTGAAAAGGACAGGCAGGTTACGCTGGAAATCCTGGGTGGAAAAGATACGAGGCATCAAGTTCTCCGGCGGGTGATACGGGCGTACTATGCCCTGCACCCCCAATTATTGCGCTATGTTATAATTATGGGGGCCGGGGGAGATTATCTCCCCCGGAGTATTTGCTTATTTCAGGTCAAGCAGTCCGGCCATCTTGGCGTAAATGGCTGTATTGTCATAAAAGCCGGCAAATTCGTCTTGTCCGACGCCTTTGGCGAACACCGCAACCGGCAGGCCGGTATGGGCATACGAGGCGAAATTGATGCCGGATTTGTTGTTGAGCAGGTGGGTGATGGTCACGGACAGAGGTTCATAGGAACCGTAGAGGATATATTCCTCCTGGCCGGAAACCTTGGAACCGCTCATGGTTTTGTCATAAGCCGCGCGCAGTTTCTTCATCTCCCATTCGGTAAGCGTCAGGGTATCATTCTTATCGCCTGTTGCCTTCAGTCCGAAAAGTTTTTCCACATCCTGCAAAACGTCTGCAAAGGAAGTCTTGTTTTTCTTGTATTGTGCCACGTAATCGCGGTCATAGCGGGCGTAGGAAATTTTCTGGTTGGTCAGGTTAGTCATATACGTGTTGTAGTCGGTTCCGGCGAAGCCGATGGTCAGGCCGCCTGTTTCATGGTCGCCCGTGACCAGAATCAGCGTTTCATCGGGGTGCCTGCTGGCAAAATCGAGGGCGACGTCAACGGCGTCAGCCAACGCCAGAGTGTCCTGAATGGTGGAACCGGCATCGTTGGCGTGGCAGGCCCAGTCGATCTTGCCGCCTTCAACCATCATGAAGAAGCCTGTTTCATTGTCGAGAACTTCGATACCCTTGCGCACATATGCGGCCAGCGGCCAATTGCCCTCGGGGCGGTCGTTTTCGTAGGCCATGGCATCGGAATCGGCGAGGTGCTCATCCACCAGGATGAGTTTGCCGTCAGCCGCGCTCGTTTTTTCCGCTTCACTCTGGGTGCGGACGACCTTGTACCCCTTGCCGGGGGCCAGATCGTAAATGCTGGGAAGGTCCCCTTTAGAACCGGTGGGTTTGAGCAACGCGCCTCCGGCGAAGTATTCAAAACCGGAATTCAGCATTTCTTCGCCGATTTCATAGTAGTTGTTGCGGCTCGGCTGGTGGGCGTAGAAGGCCGCCGGAGTGGCGTGGTTCAGGTTCACCGAGGTGACGATGCCGACCTTGTAACCCTTCCGGCTGTGCAACTGTTCGGCAATGGACTCGTATTTGCGGGTCAGACCTTCATCCATGTTGATGACGCCGGAATAGGTTTTGTATCCGGTGGAAATGGATGTCGCGGTGGAAGCGGAATCCGGGCAGAAAGAAGTGGAGTCATAGGTGACGGCGGAACCGGCCACGGGAAATTTCATAAAGGAAAGATATTCACTGCCGCCCAGAATCTTGTCGTCCGGCTTCTGGCTGTCTTTGACGGCTCCGAGGTAGTCGGCGGCGGCCTGGAACTGCGGGTAGCTCATGCCATCGCCGATGAAGAGAAATACGTAGCGCGGAGCTTTGGCGGCCTGCGCCGTGCCCGCCAGAGGGGCGGCGAACATGAGCGCCCCCAGAGTCAAAGCCAGAACCTGCGATTTACGTTTTTTACCGTGGAACATTGTGATCCTCTCATTCGGTATGAAGGTTGAAGCGACATTTTGAAACGTGCATCAATCTACTAACCGGAGTAGAGGACTCCGTTCCACCATGATTCGGAAAAGTTCGTGTAAAATAACCGTAAAAATGGGAATGCTTCTTGATGCTATGCTTTTAGTTTAGGTTCTATTTGAAACTTGGGTTGGTAAACGACTAACCGCCGGAGGCACGAGCGTTAGCGAGCATTGCGACCGACCAGGACGGCGGCCCCGCAGGGGCATCGAGAGCAGAGATGACGACGCCCCCCCCGCCTGTAAGGCGGCATGGAGGGGGAGCGACCTGATGTTTTGCGAAGCGGAGCAGCCTGCGCCGAAGGGGGGCTTTCACCCGTGTGGAACACGGGCTGCCTTTGCGGCAACACAGGTTGCCGCACCTCACTGGAACCAGCGGGGCAGTCACCGAACACCTTGCCAACTCAAATTTAAAGAGAGCCTTATCTTACACCCGGGGAAGGCGGCGTTTCATGTGGTACGGGCCGAAATGGGTCGTCGCCCAGGTGACGCCAAGAACATACAACGCGGCGAAGATGCTGGAGGCGAGGTTCCACGGCCAGGGCGCGGAAAGGGAAAGACGCATGAGCAGCGTGCCGATGACAAAGGCGGAATTACGGAATACAGCGTGAAAGTTGGGCATGAAACGTTGCGAAATAAGCACCAGCGCGATGTCTGCGAAAATAAGCACGGTATAGATGG
>JAEXGX010000159.1 GCA_023450535.1 Pseudomonadota bacterium
TTCTCGCAAAAACTCCCGTACAGCTAGCCTTCAAATTGTTTCACACTGTCTTTCTTCTTCTCTTCTCTATCGTTGCCTTACTGTCCGTTATGCCTTATTTCTGGAAGACCGCGTCGGGGAGTTGCCCTGGTGCGGTAAATTGATCATAGAGAGTGCAATATGCGTAAACTGCTTGTCATGTGTCTGGCTCTGGTGCTGGGAATCGGCTGTGCCTCCCTGCCCTTTGCTTCGACCTCGGCTGCCAAGGGAGGAAAAATCGTGAAGGTAAAGCTGCAAACATCCAAGGGCGACATCGTACTGGAGCTAGATGAGGAAAAAGCCCCCATCACCGTGGAAAATTTTGTCCAGTATGTAAAAGACGGGTTTTATGACGGTGTGATTTTTCACCGCGTCATTGATGGATTTATGATCCAGGGCGGCGGCTTCACCCCGGACATGAATCAGAAAACCCCCCGCGCGACTATCAAAAACGAAGCGGACAACGGCCTCAAAAATGACGTGTATACCATCGCCATGGCCCGCACGCCCGATCCCCATTCCGCTAGCGCCCAGTTCTTCATCAATGTGAAGGACAATGACTTCCTGAATTTCCGTTCCCCCACCGCACAAGGCTGGGGTTATGCGGTATTCGGCAAGGTCGTCGAAGGCAGTGAGGTGGTTGATGCCATTGCCAAGGTAAAAACCGGAAACTTCGGCCCGTTTGGCGATGTTCCGGTGGAACCTGTGCTCATCACCAAGGCAGAAGTGCTGGAATAAGTTTCCCGCTCTTTACATAAAAAATGGCCTAGAATGTTGTAATCACAGGCCATTTTTTATGTTTTTCAGCTTTTCAGAATAATTTAACTTTATAAATTGCTCTGATGACTGCAAGAGTAGGCATCCGTTGCGAAGACGTCAGCCCGATTCACTTGCGCTGTTGCTACCCGACGAGCGGACCACAGGCGTATAAGTATGGAAAGCAAAACAAACACCAGAGCAAGCATATTTTTCAACTTTGAAATTATACAATTTCAGAATTGATCTGGTCTAGAGACAGTCATTTTTTATGCGCGCACAAGGCTTCCCACTTCGTCAGCCAACCAAACGACGCCACGTTTACTATACGTACCATACAGTTCCATTGCACTCTTCTGCGACAGAATATAATTTCTAAAGCTATTGAACGGTCTGCCGTCCAGATCTCCTCCTTTCATGCCGTAGCGTTCCGCTGCAATTTTCTTTAACTCCACTGTCAACCATTGCGCGGCGGGCACACTGAGTACCCAGTCATGATCCGCAAGATGCGTAATGAAACCTTCCGTCCCGCGTGGCAAGGGAAGTGTCCTGCCATCTTCAGCAAGAACCCCGGAAACCTTCGCATCCTTACCGCAAATCATGGAAGCGGCCTTCAACCAGTCTACCACGGATGCTTCGGAAGCGGAGGTTCCGGGATGATCATGGGCGCAGGCCTGAGCAATACAAACTTCGGGAGAAAGTCCTCGTTGCATGGATTCCGCCACGCTGAGGACATGATGTGCACCTGTTCCCGCTATTCCTGCCTCCGGTAGGCAGGAACCGTCGGCTTTCCACTGAAAAACCCACGGCTTGTGCAGGTCATGCAATAACTGGGAGGCCAAAACCGTGTCCCGATTAAGTTCCATGTCGAAGATTTTTTCGTAATTGTCACACAATGCCTCGGCACTGGCCACATTGAACGCAACATGAGTAGCCAGCCCGCCGGGATAGGCATGGTGACTGTTCCAGCCGCTGCCCGGTGCGGAATAGAAGGGTTGGGGACTCTGAGCAGGATTGGTTCGGACGGGGAAAATGCTCTCGATCTTGCCGTCCACAAGCTTTTGCCGCTTAAGCTCCGTCAATAGTATTTTTTCGTCCCTCTGAGAAATCGTGGGGGCCGGATTTTCTAAAAGCCCCAGTACAATCGCCCGCATCTCTGTATTACGGATTTCTCTGGCGGAATCCTGAATATAGCGCCATGCGGCCATGACCATTTCCGAATTTTCCGCCATCTGTTGCGGCGTCATAGCGATGCACTGCTCCAGACTAATCACCTTAACAGAAGTTTTTTCGCCTCCGAATACCCGGGAAGGCACCCCATTCACAGCGAACAAAGCGCCTGTAGCAAGCGTGCCAAGAAGAAAATCGCGTCTTCCACTGTTCATCAGTTTTCTCTCCGTTGAGATTGTCATGCTGTTTGCACAATCAGCACTACACGCCAATGATGAGAAAATGATGAACCTTATGTTAAATGTTGTAGAAATTTTTACGTGTTGCTCCAGCAAAAGAAACGCCACATCTTCTGCTGAAACGAAACCCAAGCCTCTTTGATGGGGCGTCCGGCCTTCCGCAAGTGGCGATAGAAATAATAGAAACGATCCGCCAGACCAAAACGTAATCGGCAAAGAAGCGGCCTTATGGAATTATTTATCTTCCGTTCGCAAATAGGCACCATGCCAGGACATTCATTCAGTGAACCCGCAAAATCATCACTGATATCAAGCTCTCGACATATCGCCTCCAGATCGAACGCATACCACGGCCATGAATGATGTGTCTTGCGGCGACGTAGAGGCAATGCATCGTGTTTGGGGACATTCCAGACATAGTAATTTTCAGTTCGAGCTTTAGCAATCAGATCAAATTGCAGATTATGGGCTTCATGATCTCCGTTCATCCTGTTGATAACAATATAACGGGAATGGGGATTTTTCATCAGCAACAGAGTATGAAACGCCGAACCAATACACCCCATGACGACTTCACCGGAAGCAAAAACTTCCAGTTGCTCTTCCAAGGAATGTTTTTCTGGGTGAAAAATCATCCAGCCCCTGCCAGCCAGCAGGCTTTCCAGCTCCCGTTCATTGGTGAAAACGATATTATCCGATCCAATGTCCGAACGAGAAAGCCAGACCCGAAAACCTTTTCTCGGTTCTCTTTCAAACACGGCAAATGCGTCTACTTGTTCTTGGGTAAGCCAAACATCCGGCATCAATCCCGGCAAAGGAAATATAATATCTTTGAACAGGGTTGGTTCATTGACAAAAACATAACCGTTTCTGTCACATCCGGTAAGCCGAAGCACTGAGGTCGCCCATGACGGTATGGATTCCGAGCTTCCGTTGCGCCAAGCTATACGCCGTTCCGGATGCTGACGGAAAGCATAAAGACTCCCCATACTCTCTATTAAAAAATGCCCGTAATGATTGTGGAATACTCCTCCCCACACACAAGGTTCTTCCACCGTACGTACTGGTGAAACATAGGGCGCTTGTCTGCGGGCCTGGCGCCCGTTACGAAACATCTGAGCCAATGGCACGGGTTTGCCTTCGCACCAAGCACCAGAAAAACCATACTGTTCAGGCAACACCACGACATTATGTAAGGAAGTCGTCTTTAATGACAAAGGAGAGAGAGAGAGAGAGAGAGAGAGAGAGAGAGCTGAAAGTCATTCCTGCTACAGGAATAAAATCATATTGTTAACAGTAAAAATATCATGATAAAAGATTATCATACTGCAATGTTCCTGTCAATTTATCACGTTTTCCACCTCCCGTGTATAATGAACAGAGCCGCACCCTTCAAGGATGCGGCTCTGTTCATTATACGTTCCTCACGACAACCGGAATACTACAACCATTCCACCTGACCATCGCTCTTCAGATGGCCGAAGCGCAAGGGAGCATCGGTTTCCTCACTGTCTACCAGACTCATATCCACACGTACCTTCCAGCCGTCATGGATTCTGCCGCCGATGATATCGCGCGCCAACGGCGTTTCCAGTTCGTGCTGGAGATAACGCTTGAGCGGACGTGCTCCGAAGGCAGGATCATACGCCGCATCAGCGATATAGGTACGCGCCTGATCCGTAAGCTCCAGTTCAATCTTGCGTCCGGCAAGACGCTTCTTCAACGCACCGAGCTGGATATCCACAATTCTGGCGATCTGGCTGGCCAAGAGCGGCTTGAACAGCACTGTTTCGTCAACGCGGTTCAAGAATTCAGGCCGGAAGAAACGCCGCAGTTCAGCCATTACTTCTTCCCGCACGCCTTCCAGAAAGTATCCGTGCTCGTCGATGCCTTCCAGAATCATGGGCGATCCGATGTTGGAAGTCATGATGATAATGGTATTGCGAAAGTCCACGGTCCTGCCTTGGCTGTCAGTCAGGCGACCGTCATCCAGCAATTGGAGCAACGTATTGAATACGTCAGGATGCGCCTTTTCCACCTCGTCCAGCAACACCACGCAGTAGGGGCGGCGGCGCACAGCCTCGGTAAGCTGGCCGCCCTCGTCATAGCCCACATATCCGGGAGGCGCGCCGATAAGGCGGGATACGGAGTGCTTCTCCATGTACTCGCTCATGTCAAGACGCACCATGTTATCCTCGGTATCAAACAATGCTTCGGCCAGCGCCTTGCACAGCTCGGTTTTGCCCACCCCTGTGGGGCCGAGGAAAATGAAGGAACCAAGGGGACGTAAGGGGTCAGAAAGCCCGGCACGCGCCCGCAGTACTGCATCCGCCACAGCGGCGACGGCTTCATCCTGTCCCACCACTCGCTCATGCAGTTTCTGCGGCAGAGAAAGCAGCTTTTCCCGTTCAGATTCCAACAAACGCGTAACAGGTATACCTGTCCAGCGGGCTACAATATCTGCCACGTCGTCAGGCCGCACTTCCTGCTTAAGTAAGGAAGATTCCACACCATCCGGCTTGGCTTCCAGCTCCTTAAGCTGCTTTTCCAGCTCAAACAGGGTGGAATATTTCAGTTCCGCAGCCCGGTTCAGATCATAATTGCGCTCCGCTTCTTCAATATTGTGACGGGTTTGCTCAATCTTTTCCTTCACCTGACGTACAGCGTCAATAGATCCCTTTTCCCTCTCCCACTGAGCGCGCAGTTTTTCCTGCTGCGCCCGCAGATCGGCAAGTTCATTCTCCAACCTCTGAAGCCGCTCGCGCGACGCTTCATCGCTTTCCTTACGCAAGGCTTCCCGTTCAATTTCCAGCTGCATCACCTTGCGATTGGCTTCATCCAGTTCGGCGGGCAGAGAGTCTATCTCCGTGCGTATCATGGCCGCCGCCTCGTCGATGATGTCAATGGCCTTGTCCGGCAACTGCCGGTCGGGAATATAGCGCTGTGAAAGCACCACGGCCTCTACAATGGCGGAGTCACTGATGCGCACGCCGTGGTGTACCTCAAAACGCTCTTTCAACCCGCGCAGGATGGAAATGGCGTCCTCGGTTGTCGGCTCATCTACCAAAACCGGCTGAAAACGGCGTTCCAGCGCCGGGTCCTTTTCAATGTACTTACGGTATTCATCCACCGTAGTTGCGCCGATGCAGTGCAGTTCACCGCGCGCCAGCATGGGTTTGAGCAGATTGGAAGCATCCATGGCCCCATCGCTTTTGCCCGCGCCCACAATGGTATGCAGTTCATCAATAAACAGAATAATCTGCCCTTCGGCCTTTTCCACTTCCGTGAGCACGGCCTTCAGACGTTCTTCAAACTCGCCGCGATATTTGGCGCCAGCGATGAGTGCGCCCATATCCAGCGCGATGAGCTTCTTGTTTTTCAACCCCTCGGGCACGTCACCTTTGACGATCCGGTGGGCCAGCCCTTCCACTATAGCTGTTTTTCCAACGCCCGCTTCGCCAATGAGCACGGGATTATTCTTGGTGCGGCGCGACAGGATGCGGATAGTGCGGCGGATTTCCTGATCGCGGCCAATAACCGGGTCAAGCTTGCCCTTGCCTGCAGCTTCCACCAAATCGCGCCCGTATTTCAGCAACGCCTCGAAAGAGGCTTCCGGGCTGGCTGAAGTCACACGGTGCGGCCCGCGCACTTCCATGGTCGCCTTCAGAAATTTTTCCTGATCCATGCCATATTCACGGCAAACATCGCCAAATGCGCCGGAAGGAGTGGGACCGATCAGTTCGGCAAAAATATGCTCCACGCTCACGTATTCATCGCGCAGGCGTTTGGCCAGTTCTTCCGCCAACGCCAGACTTTTGGCCAGGCGCTGAGAAATACGGATGCCCTGCCCTTCCATACCCGGGCCGCGCACGCCGGGGCGCTTGCTCAGTGCCTGCTCCAGCGAGCTGGCAATGGTTCCGGGCTTCAGCCCCATACGTTCTACAATACGCGGTACAAGCCCATCTTCCTGGCGCAACAAGGCCAACGCCATATGTTCGATGTCCACTTCCTGATGATCGCGGGCTGTTGCGAGGTTCTGCGCCTCACTCAACGCTTCCTGCGCCTTTATGGTGAACTTGTTGATATCCATATATTCTCTCCTTCGGGGAGCTGAAATACGTTATTCCCGTTCCAGCTCCCGCAGACGATTCTCCAGATCCTCAATGCGCTGCAGCAGGTCGACGATCATCGCTCCGGCCAAGCTGGGCAGTTCAAAGTCATTGCACAGCCTGTCCAGCTTGCGGGTTCTGTATACGTCGACCTGACGGAACATGAGAGATTGTTCGGTCTTACGGGCGGCCTGCAGCCAGCCCAACTCCATAAGCTCATGCAGCCTGTCCTCGGGGGTGCCCGTCAGTTCGACAAATTCCGCCCAGGCCACCAGCGAGGAGGCCGCAGGAAATGAAATATCCATTTTTTTTATGGACATGGTGCGCCTCCTACACGTTTTCTTTCATGGCCTGCGCCAAGGTTTCCCACAGGGCTTTCTGATGTGCAGTCAGCTTTGCAGGATCCGGCACACGGATCGCCACCCGGACGAATTCATCGCCACGCGCCCCTTCAGGCCCCAGTCCTTTCCCCTTAAGCCTCAGTTTGCGCCCGCTGCTGCTTCCTGCGGGAATATTAAGTTCCACCTGCCCCTCCAGCGTGGGAACACGCACTCTGGCTCCGAGCACCGCTTCCCAAGGAGCGATGTCCACCTCGCAGGTGATGTCTTTGCCGTCCACTTGAAACGTGGGGTGCGGCGCATAACGGATAGTCAGGTACAGATCACCCGAAGGGGTACCCGGCCGCCCCTGCCCGGCCAGACGCAATTTGGCGCCGTCGTGTATTCCGGCACGAATATTGACTTTCAGGGTACGCGGCGAATCCGAACCGCCGCTCAGGGTAAAGGTCTTTTCTCCGCCGCGCCGGGCTTCTTCCAACGTAACGGCCAGCTCTGCCTCCACATCGCGTCCCCTCCGGGAACGTGCAGAAGTTCCTGCTGACGCCGAGGTAAAACCGCTGAAAGGATCAGAGCCAAAGCCTCCGCTACGGCGGGCCCCACCGAACAGGGTCTCGAAAAAGTCACTGAAATCCCCGCCGCTAAAGCCAGTTCCACCGCCTCCTGAATTGAAGTCGAAATGGAAATTCTCGAAACCGGGGCCACCCTGGAATTGCTGGCCATCTTTCCAGTTGGGGCCGAGCTGATCGTACAGGCGGCGTTTTTCGTCGTCCTTCAGAACTTCATATGCCTCGGTGATATCCTTGAAGTGCTCTTCTGCACTCGTATCACCGGGGTTGAGGTCAGGGTGATATTTGCGGGCGAGCTTCTTGTAGGCCTTGGAAATCTCATCCTTGCCCGCTCCTCGCTCTACGCCAAGGAGCTTGTAATAATCTTTATACGCTACAGCCATGCTCACTCTCCTGTGTCGGAGGGAAGTGTCTCTCACGACAGCGAAGAAATAAGATCTCCGTTTCTGCTGTCAATACTCTGACAGGGGAGAGACAAGGAATAATTCACAGACGTCGTTGTCGCTTTTTGCTTGTTTTCATCGATTACAGAGCAGTTTAACATTGAAATTGCACATAACCAGGACGCGATGCTCCGACCCACAGTTTTCAGGCCTGAAGCCGGGGCTTGCTCTGCTGTCCATGCCTGTACCCGCAGGGGGGCAAGCATGGCCCTGCGGGTCACCCGTTTAGAGCAGATTAACTTTGACTTTTTTCATCAAGCCGGGACACGATGTTCTGTCCCTCAAGTTTCACGCCTCCGGCCTCGCTCTACGCCGCAAATGAATTGCGGCTACTCGGCCGGAGCGGCGAAGTCTCGCTCCGCTCAACTCCGTGAGCATTTTCAAAGAGAAAATGCTCTGGTGGCTATGTCGCAAGTGAATTACGGCTATTCCAGAATAATGGGGCTCCTGAAAGCATTTCAGCCCGTGCCCCTGTTATGAAAAGCACCTGTTCCGATACTCAGCCAACCTGACTTCCTTTTTCAGAAAACAAGGGACGCTTCCGTTCGGAATATATTATATCAATGTGGAATAATATTATTTAAAAAAAATACAGCATATACACTGCATACTACATTTCAGTCAGGAAATGTAGTATGCAGTCGAACAGAAAGAAGAAAAGGGTAAGGCTGGTCCGCTTTCAAGCGTAAAAAACGAATATGAGAAGCCTGCCTGCCTAACCGCTGGACATGACCTTGCGTACCAGCAGGGTTTGCCCGGGATAAAGCGGCACGTCGGGAGTAAGCAGCACACCGTCCCGCGCAACAATGGCAGTTCCCTGCCGAAGCCCCAAGGCTTCTAACAGACGGGCGACATTCTTCGCCTTGGCACGGGGAAGTTCAAATTCCGAATGACCGGGCTGGAGCTGAACGGTGACGACTCCGCCACGTCTTTCCCTGCGTTCACCCTCGCACGTATCGCCACACTTGTCATCACACATGGAAACCTCCGGAAACCAAACAAATATCTTCCGGAGTCGCGCCCCGGCGTTTCATCAGATATAGAGGAAGGGCGCAGGGCTGGCAAGCGCGCCCTGCCAGAGCAGGCACCCGCAGCAAAGGCGTAAGTGTAATGCACTTGCGCGGTTGCCGCCCAACCGGGCGGCCCGCAGGGCGTACAGGCATGGACAGCAAAGCAAGCGCCGGAGCAGGGCGTGTTTTCCAACTTATCCCTTCGACATGGCTTGTCGAGCGCGGCGGGATATGTTGAAATCAACTGCCGCTACTCTAGCATTTTAAGGCATTTCTCAAATTGAAGAGCTCTGAAACCTGCAAAAATCTTCAGGAGGCACCATGTTCGACAGGGAAAAACTCGCCTGGTTGCTGCACGCTCTGGGAACTGCGGAAGAACCATTGGGACTGGCCTTTACGGATACGAAACCTGAAGGCCATGGTCCTGACGGAACAAAAGAACACGACTGCCTGATGAAATACGTCCGGCTGGCCCGCGTGCAGCGCGTACCAGGCTGGATCTCACGCCAGCAGCCGGGGTGCAGGGGAGGAGCGATATACGCGGGGTTCACGGAACCTTCCGACGCCGTCGCACACTTTGTCACTACCGGATTTCCAGGCCGGGAAGGCGAGCGCTATATGCCGGACCCAAGCTC